>DATBCP010000533.1:0-4093 GCA_036270435.1 Rhizomicrobium sp.
CGAACTTGACCAAGTCCTCCAGCTTCAGCTTGTCTTTCTTGAACTTACGGATGGTGAGGGTGGGCCCGTCCAGGCTGAGCGGCGGAGCGATGACGTTGACGCGGGAACCGTCCAGCAGGCGCGCGTCGCAGATGGGGGAAGATTCATCGACGCGGCGGCCGACCTGGCTGACAATGCGCTGGCAGATATTCATCAGCTGGGCATTGTCGCGAAAGCGGATGTTGGTGAGCTGGACCTTGCCCTGGACTTCGATGAAGACCCGGCTGGCGCCATTGACCATGATGTCGGCGATATCGTCGCGCGCCAGCAGCGGCTCCAGCGGTCCATAGCCCAAGACATCGTTGCAGATATCCTGCAACAGATGTTCCTGCTCGGCGATGGACATCACCACCGCCTTGATCGAGATGATCTCGTTGACGATGTCGCGGATTTCCTCGCGCGCCGAATCCGGGTCGAGCTGGGCAAGCTGCGCCAGATCGATGGTGTCGATCAGGGCGTTAAAGATGGTGGACTTGATCTGGTAATAGTCGTCCGAGCGGTTGTCCGCGACTGCCCGCGGGGCGGGCCTGGAGGGTTGGGGCGCTGCCTGCGGCGGCGGAGCGGCGGCGGCCGGCATGGGCTGAGCGGCGGGAGCGGCCTGAGGCGCGCGCATGGCCGCTGGCGAGGCAGCCGGCGCGGCTGGCTTGCCAAGGGCAGGCTCTGTACTGCGCTTGCCGAACATCGACACGGACGATCCTTATGCGGCCCCTAGGCGCGCTTCTTGCCTTTGAGGAACGAGAAAATGGAGCTGGTGTTCTTGCCGTCGGCGCTCTGCATGCTGCGCCCAGTGATGGCGCGGCACAGCTGGCGCATGGCTTCCGCCACCGGCACCTTGGGCGAGGCTTCGATCACCACCTGGCCGTTATTGGCGGACTGGCCGAACAAAGCAGGCTCGAAGGCGATCAGCGCGGAGGGGTCCAGGCCCATGGCCTCGGCGAAGTCCTTGGTGGGAATTTCGGGGCGCTTGGGGACGCCGATCTGGTTTATCACCAGCCGGGGCGGCGCGTCATTGGGGCGCGCACCCTTGAGCAGGTCGACGACGTTCTTGGCATTGCGCAGGGATGTCAGGTCGGGCGTCACCACCAGCACGACGTCATCGGCGGCCAGCAGCGCGGCCTTGACCCAGGGCTGCCAGACATGCGGCAGGTCCAGGATGACGCAGGGAATGGACTGGCGAACGGCATGAACCACCGCCTCATAGGATTCCGGCGGCGAGTCATGATCGCGTTCCAGCGTGGCGGGCGCGGTGAAGAGCGACAAATGTTCGCCGCGCTTGAGCAACAGGCGGTCCAGCAGCACATCGTCCAGTCGTTCCGGGGCACTCAACGCGTCCGCCATGCCCTGGGTGGCTTCATCGTTGAAGTCCAGTCCGACGGTCCCGAAGGGCAGGTCCATGTCGATGACGGTGGTGTTGATATGCATCTCCTCGGCGATGCACCAGCCGATATTGTGCGCCAAGGTCGAAGAGCCCACGCCGCCGCGGGCACCGACCACGGCCACCACCCGGCCGATCGGGGCCGAGGCCGGGTCCAGATAGAGGCCGGAAACCACTTCGATCAGCTGCAGCGGCGACAAGGGCGCCACAAGATATTCGGACGCGCCGCGGCGCATCAATTCGCGGTAAAGCTCGACATCGTTGGTGCGGCCCAGCACGACCACCTTGGTCGAGGGATCACAGACCTCCGCCAGCCGGTCCAGTTCGGACAGGGCTTCGGCGCCATGCAGCTTGGTTTCGACGATCAACAGGTTGGGCGTGACCTGGCCATGATAGTGCTCCACCGCAGCGTCGATGCCGCCCATTTGAACCGTCAGGTGTGCCTTGGCGAGCCGGCGGTCGGTGCCGGCATTTTCCAGTGCCGTGCCGGTGTCCGGGAATTCGCAAAAGGCATGGATGGAAATGCGCGGCACCGGGCGCTCATGGGGCGCGGCACCAAAACTTTGCACTTGTTTGCTCATTTTCTGTTCCGTTTCAGGCGTTAATGGCCGCCGGCGGTGGATATTTCCATTTGCTGATCGGGGCCTTTGGCGGCCGCGGTTACTTCGCCATTTTCGTAATGGCCGATCATGATGCCGCGGCGATTGGTGTCGGTGGGTGACATGGCACCCGGACCCAGCAGGTCGCGCGGATCCGCCACCATGGCGGCAATGTTCTGCTGTACGGCGCAGCCGAAATTCTTGCTGGTATGATTCTCCATGGTGAAGGACTCGTCCTCCGACCAATCGCCGCAAGGTTGGGTATGCGCAGTGTAGGCGATGTAGCTCACATCCACCCGCGGATCGCTGTTGCCCGCCTCACGCGTCGTGACCAGGATCTTGTCGCGGCTGACGCCACTCAAGGCCGCACGTTCGCCGAAGAAGGTGATGGTGGCGCGACTGCCGGCGCCGCTGGGCACGCTGATGCCCAAGCTGCCATTGCCATGCACGCGATAGTCAGCAACGAAAGCGTCGAACTTGGCGGCCTCTGCGGCGCTCATGCCCTCGGCGCCCCCCGCAAATTGCACCTTGAGATCGCGGTAGCTGGGCTCGACCGCGATCGGATGATTGCGGGCACCGTCCAGGGAGATGGTGCTGCCGTCGTTGGTGGCTGAGCAGCTGCCAGCCACCAGCACGGAGCCGACAGCCAGGACGCGAAATAGATGTTCCAGTTTCATATTCGGTACTCCTAGCGCACGACGAAGCCGACCGGCGCAGACGCCTGCGGCGATATGGGCTTGTCGTCTTTCCTTTTGTAGGTCGCGTTCAAGCGGCCCAGCAGCAAAGTTTCCGGATCGGTCGGCGGGATAAAGCCGTCGGTGGGCGCGGCCAGCGCGGCTTCGGACGTGGGCTCTACCAGATAGGCGCTCACCAGCACCACCAATTCGGTCTGGTCGTCGGCGAAATCGCGGCTGCGAAACAGTGCGCCCAGCACCGGCAGGTCCTTCACACCGGGGAAGCCGTCAATCACCTGCTTGGTGTTGTGCTGCATCAGGCCCGCCACCGCGAAGCTGCCGCCGGACGGCAGCTCGATCGTCGTCGCCGTGCGCCGGACCGTCAACGCCGGAATGGTCAGGCCGGCCTGGCTGATACTGCTCGACGCGGTGAAGGATCCTGTGTTGGACAATTCGCTGACCTCACTGGAGAGCTGCAGCGAGATGCGTCCAGGCCCGAGTACAACCGGGGTGAAAGCCAGGCCGACACCGAATTGCTTGAACTCGACGGTGACATTGCCGTCCCGGTCGCGGCTGGCGGGCACGGGAAATTCGCCACCTGCCAGGAACTTTGCGGTTTCACCGCTGACCGCGGTCAGATTGGGCTCGGCCAGCATATGCACCAGGCCGACGCGCTCCAACGCCTTGAGCTGGCCCTGGACATTATTTTGGATGGTGCAAACACCGCCATTGGTCAACGCGCCGAACGGATTGCTGGCAGACGAGGCTGTGGTGCAGACTTGGCCCGCCGCGACGCCGGAGAGGTCGCTCAAGGCGGCGCCGACCAGGTTGAACTGGTTGGCGGTGGAGACTGCCAACGGCGTGCCGCCCACGACCTTGGCGGCGGCCAGGTTGACGCCGAACTGCTTGGCAATGTTGCGGTCCATCTCCGCGACGCGGACTTTCAGCATCACTTGCTGGCCGCCGGCGACGGAGATCATGTTGACCACCTTCTTGGCATCGCCAGTGAAACGGGCGGCCAGATCGGCGGCGCGGCTGGCTTCCAGCGCGCTGGCCGCCGAACCGGTGAGCACCACATTGTCGTTCATGGCCTGCACCTGGATGGCGGCATTGGGCAGGCTGGCCTTCATCAGTCCGGCCAGGTCCACCACATCCTTTTCGACACGGATGTCCAGGGTGAGAATCTGCTTGCCCTGGGAGTCAAAGAAGAAAGCGTTGGTCTGGCCGACCTTGTTGGCCAAAAGGAATATGCGGCGCGGCGTGCGCACCACCGCATCGACCATGTCGGGATTGGAGACCAGCACGTCGCGCGCATCCTGGTCGAGTTGCACCACGGCAGCCTTGTTCAAGCCCAAAGTCAGGCGTTGATGGCTGGAAGCGTCATGAGTGGAGACGGCCATCACCCG
>DATBCP010000534.1:0-8707 GCA_036270435.1 Rhizomicrobium sp.
TCACAAGGCAGACAACAGCAAGTTTCCGCTGCCGCTCAGTTAGCCGCATTTATTGCCCCCGTTTGCCCGTACTGGCCCAACGTTTTAGCCGAAGCACACGCCAGTAATTGTCGTGCTTCAGCGACCTGCTGTGGCCCGCCCGAAAACAGTTGACTGTACTGGAACCGAGGTCCTCGCACCCTTCAAGGTCTGCCGCTCAAATAGGCAAAATCGGCCAAACATTACAGGCGATTTATTGATATCGCCCCAGGGCTTAACCACGCCGGACTGTGGTTGGGGCTGCGACGGGAAATACTCTGGCGCGCCGCAGCAATTGCGTCATGATGCTGTCATGATCTCGGTCGTCATCCCCACCGCCAATTCCGAACGGCTTTTGCCGCGCTGTTTCGACAGCCTGATCCCGGCTGCCGTGCGCGGCATGGTGCGCGAGGTGATTGTCAGCGATGCCGGCTCCAGCGACGCCACCTTGGCGATCGCCGATGCCGCGGGCGCCCATGTCGTTCGCGCCCGCAAGGGCCGCGGCGCCCAGCTGGTGGATGGCGCCAGCGCCGCCAAGAGCGACTGGCTGCTGTTCCTGCATCCGGAAACCGCGCTGGAAACGGGCTGGGATACCGAGGCGGAATCCTTCATCGGCCAGGCGGAGCTGGAACGTCCCCGCGCCGCGGTGTTCCGTTTCGCGCTGGATGATTTCGGCGGCGAGGCCCGCCGCGCCGAAGCCAAGGCGGCGCTGCGCACCATGCTGTTCGCCCTGCCTTATGGCGACCAGGGGCTTCTGATACCCAAGCGCCTCTACCTGAAGCTCGGCGGCTATCGTGCCCTGAACGACATGGAAGATGCCGACCTGGTGCGCCGCATCGGCCGCCGCCGCCTGATCGGCCTGCGCGCCCGCGCCATCAATGTGGCGCGCCCCCATAAAGGCACGCTGCGCGGACTGGCGCTGACCCTGTTGCACGCTTTACGGGTACCCTCTCGCGTACTCGCAAAGCTGTAGGGCGATATCGTCCACCGCCCATGCCACGCAACGGAACGGCCGCATCGCTAGGCTGCGCGGCTAAACCTTCCGTATAGCGCTTGAAACACCCGTATACTTCTTAAAACCTAAGTGTGATTGCGGGCCGTCCGCAGAGTTCTAGCTTTGTCCGGGAACGGATGAGTTTGAGCGATGCGTCTGACCTACACTTCGCCTGGGGACTTGGGCCGTGCACCCTTCTGGCTGCAGTCCGCATGCCTGACGCCATGGCTCGCCCTGGTCCTGTATCTCACACACCGGTTTGCGGATGATGCCTCGGTGATGCTTTTCCTTTTGCCGACAGTTGGATTTTTCGTCGTGCTGGCGATTCCCGGGATCGCCTTCGATTTTCAAGGCGTGGTGTTCGCGGGCACCTTCTTTTGCTGTTTTTTCTCATCGGCCATTTTCGGAACGGTCCTCAACGGCGCCGGCAAGGATCGGGTCGCGGATTTAACGATGATAGCCTTCTATATCGCCTTCGCCATGGTCTTCGGTTTTGGCCTTTTCCGGTTGATGGGCAAGGCGTTCCAGCGCCTGTCCTGAAGGCACAGTTTCAGTCTTCGCCAATCACTGCGTGCTGAGTTTCAGCCCATAATCGTCTTGTGTCGCCGACACGCTGGCCGGCGGATGATAGATCGGCCACTGGCCGCTCGCCGTTTCCTGCAGGCTTTTGGCATCCTGGCCGAAGCGGCGGCGATAAAGCCAGTGATACAGCAGCAACCGCTTCACATAGGAACGGGTCTCCGCCACCGGAATGCTTTCCACGAACAGCAGCGGATCGTTGCTGCCTGCTTTTGTCGTGCGCCAGCGATCCACCGCGCCCGGCCCGGCATTATAGGCGCCACCCAATTCCAGCAGGTTGCCGTCCAACCGGTCCAGCAGTTGGATGATGTAACGCTGGCCGACTGCCAGCGATGTTCCGGGTTGGTAAAGCGTGTCGGGATCGCTGACCCCAAGGCGCGCGGCGGTGTTGGGCATCAGCTGCATCAACCCGCGTGCCCCCACCGGCGACGTCGCCTGGGTCTGGAACCTGCTTTCGATGCGCGCGAAAGCCAGCACCAGCGAACTGTCGATTTGATAGCCGCCATCGGGACTGTAAGGCGGCACCGGGAACAGGCCGGTGAACATCAAGCCGCGTGCCGCGCTGGCTTCGCTGGCGCGAAGTTCGATATTGGGCACCCCGATCGAACGCGCCAGGGCCGCCATGCCAGGGTCCAGGCGCTCGTCATTGTTGACAAAGGCGCGGTTGAGCTCGGGGCCGACAAACTCCTTCTCGCCGATCTGCCATAGGGCCACGGCGCGCCGCGCCGCCGCGACCGTCATCAGGTCGTGAAAGTCCGCCTGATTGAGCACGGCATCGGAAAAGCCGGTCTGGGTATCGATGCCCAGCATGCGCTCGGCGATCAGGCCGTAAAAGCTGGGCTCCTTTTCGGCCGCGAAGTTGAGCAAGGTCACCACCTTCAGCGGATCGCCCGATTGCATATGGGCCCGCGCCGCCCAGAAGGCGCCCTGGGCCCTGAGGCTGTTCTGCGCATTCGCCGTCTCGGCCAGCTTTTCCAGCCAGGCTTGCGCATTGGCCCAATCGCCCAGACGGTAGGCGGCAAAGCCGGCATCCCACATCAGCTGCGGCACGTTCTGCAACGCGGCCGGATCGGTGATCGATGTCGCCAGCCTGTAGGCGTCGGCGTCGCGCCCTTCGGCGCGATAGGAAGAGGCGATGCGATGCGCCAGCACCGCCATATCGGCCGGGCTGCAACTGGCCTGCACCGATTGCATCAAGGTCAAGGCCTGGTCGGGCTGGCCGTCCTTGATGGCGGTCAGGATGGGGGGCATCACGCCACGCGCGGACCCTTCCGATGGCCAGGGTTCGGGCAATTCCAGATCTTCATAGCCGCCGGTGCGTTTGCCGACACCCGCCGGCGCCGGAATATTGGTGACCACCGCCACGGTGATGGTCTTGTGATGGCGGCGGATTTTCCGGGTCGAGCGTGCGACAGCCAGCCGGTAGATAGGGTCGGCGACGGCCAGTTCGCGATACTGCCCCAGCCATTCCACCAGAGGCTTGAGGGTCACGCGCTTGGGCGAGGCAGAGAGGTAATGCAGCGCCTCGGCATAACCCAACAGCGATGGATCGCTGAGTTTGGCGGACAGACGGGTGGCGCGGGAATAATCGCCCTTTCTTTCCGCCGCCATGATCTCCTTGTACAGAGCGACATCCTCGGCACTGAGAACCGCCACCTCCAGCGGTGCGCTGGTTCCCGCCGGGGAACCCGGTGCGGAAGGCGCGGGCATGGCCGGCACCGCGGGCTGTGCCAGCACGCTGGTCGCGGCAAGCAGGAATCCTGCTAAGGCAATGAAGCTACGAATAATTTCAGACCCTTCGAAACAGCCATTCTAGTTACCGTGCGTCGCCGCCCCGTGGCAACCCAAGCATGCGCATTTTATCCTTTACCGCCTGTAAATCGCGCCAGGCCAATTTCTTGTGCGCCGGTTGGCGCAGCAGATAGGCCGGATGCAAGGTCGGCATCAGCGGAACCATGCGATCGCCCACGCGGTACTCCAGCCAGCGGCCGCGCAATTTCATGATGCCGTCGGAAATTCCCACCACATGGCGCGCCGCCACCGCGCCCAACAGAATGATCACGCCGGGATCGGCGAGCTCGATATGACGCCGCAGGAAAGGCAGGCACTGGGCGGCTTCCTCGGGCGAGGGATCGCGATTGTCGGGCGGCCGCCAGTTGATGACATTGGTGATGTAAGCGTTCGTCTTGCGGTCCAGCGCGATCGCCGCCAGCATCTTGTCCAGCAATTGCCCGGCACGTCCCACAAAAGGCTTGCCGACGCGGTCTTCATCGCGTCCCGGTGCTTCGCCGATCAGCATGATGCCGCCTTGCGCCACGCCATCGGCGAACACGGTGTTGGTGGCGGTGCGTTTGAGGGCGCAGCCGTCAAAACCTTCCATGGCGCCCTTGAGTTCCGCCAGGCTGGTCGCGGCGGCCGCGGCCGCCATGGCCCCGCCAATGGCGTCGTCGGCCATGGGAAGCGGCGCGACTGTCCGGGCAGGAGCCGGACGCGCGACAGACGCAGGCATGGTTTGCGGCGCAACCGTTCGCGCGGGCGCCTTGGCGACCAGCCGGTTGACCGGCACTTCGGCAATGGCTTCGTCGGCGCCGGCTTCCACCAGCCAGTTCAGGGTTGAGAGCGTGTCATTCACGGACTCATCTTAGGCTTTCGGCTGGCCCCCAGGCCAGTTAGAAAAGACGCCATGTCAGAAGCCTCATCCTCCGAACAGCCGGCCCGCGAAAGCATGGCCTTTGACGTGGTGATCGTCGGCGGCGGCCCGGCAGGGCTTGCGGCCGCCATCCGGCTCAAGCAGCTTTCTCCCGATACCAGCGTGTGTCTGTTGGAAAAGGGCTCGGAAATCGGCGCGCATATCCTGTCCGGCGCCGTGATCGATCCCAAGGCGCTGAACGAACTCATTCCCGATTGGAAGGCAAAGGGGGCGCCGGTCGAGACCCAAGTGCGCGAGGATCGTTTCTGCTTTTTCACCCAAAGCGGCGCCATCACCCTGCCGCATATCCTGTTCCCGCCGCTGATGAGCAATCGCGGCAATTACATCGTCAGCCTTTCCAACCTGTGCAAATGGCTGGGGCAACAGGCAGAGAGCATGGGCGTGGAAATCTATCCCGGCTTTCCGGCACACGCGTTGATCATCGAAGAGGGGGTGGTCAAAGGCGTGACCACCGGCGATCTGGGCGTGGACCGGAAAGGCCATCACAAGGACAGCTACACGCCCGGCATGGAGCTGCGCGGGAAGTATGTGCTGTTCGCCGAAGGTGCGCGTGGTTCGCTGTCAAAAGAGCTGGGCGCCAGGTTCGGCCTGCACCAAGGGCGCCAGCCGCAGAAATTCGGCATCGGCCTCAAAGAGCTTTGGGAATTGCCGGCCGCCCGGCACCAAAAGGGCTTGGTGCTGCACGGCATGGGCTGGCCGTTGGACAATGACACCGGCGGCGGGCTGTTCGTCTATCATTGGGGCGACAATCTCTGCTCGATTGGTTTTGTCGTGCATCTCAACTACAGCAACCCCTGGCTCGATCCTTTCGGTGAATTTCAGCGCGCCAAAACCCATCCCGCCATCGCCAGGATGCTCGCCGGCGGCAAGCGTATCGGTTATGGCGCGCGCGCCATAACCGAAGGCGGTTACCAGTCGGTGCCCAAGCTTTCCTTCCCGGGCGGGGCTTTGATCGGCTGTGCCGCCGGCTTTGTGAACTTGCCGCGCATCAAGGGCAGCCACAACGCCATGAAGACGGGAATGTTGGCGGCCGAAGCGGCGGCGGATGCGCTCAAGGCGGGCAGGGCGGGCGACACTTTGCAGGACTATGACAAGGCCTATGCCCAAAGCTGGGTGGCCAAGGACCTTTATCTCGTCCGCAATGCCAAGCCGCTATGGTCCAAGCTGGGCAGCGTCTTGGCGCTGCCTTTCATCGGTTTGGACCTTTGGACCAACCAACTGTTCGGCGTTTCCCTGTTCGGAACTCTCGGGCATGGCAAGCCCGACTTTGCCACTTTGAAGCCGGCGGCGCAGAGCGTTAAAATCCCTTATCCAAGGCCTGACGGGCAGTTAACCTTCGACCGGCCCTCCAGTGTGTTTCTTTCCGGTACCAATCATGAGGAAGATCAGCCTGTTCACCTGGTGCTGCGCGATCCGGCCATTCCCATTTCGGTGAATTTGCCCGAGTATGGGGAGCCGGCGCAGCGCTACTGCCCGGCGGGCGTTTACGAGGTGGTGGACACGCCTTCCGGTCCACGGTTCCAAATCAATGCCCAGAATTGCGTGCATTGCAAAACCTGCGACATCAAGGATCCGTCGCAGAACATCACCTGGATCACGCCGGAAGGCGGCGGAGGTCCCAACTATGCGAATATGTAGGAGAAGAATGCGCCGCGTCCTGCCCTTGATGGCTTTGCTCCTGGCCGGTTGTGCTGGCACGCCCCTGGCGCCGCCCCAAACCAAGCCCGACGCCGAGACGACAGCTTTTTCCACCTATCTCTCGGCGCGCTTCGCCGCCGGTGAGCATGATCTGCCGCAGGCGGCGCGCTATTACGGGCGCGCCTTGTCGAACGATCCCGGCAATCCTTCGCTGCTGGCCTTGTCCTTCTTCTATTCCACCACCTCGGGCGATTTCGACGCTGCCGGCAAATATGCCCAGTCGGTGGTCACGGCCACGCCGGACGATCGCGCCGCGCGGCTGGCGCTGGCGGTGGTCGGTTTCAAGCATCGGGACTATGCCGAGGTCCGCAAGCAGCTGTCGCTGTCCGCCAAGGGACCCTTCACCACCCTGACATCGTCCCTGTTCGATGCCTGGGCGGCGGCGGCGATGCATGACAGTGCGGGCATGCAACAGGACGTGGTGACCCTGAACCAGCAGAGCGGCGCCGAAAATCTGGCGGCGTTTCACACTGCCTTGCTGCGGGATTTCCTGGGCGACACGGCGGCTGCCGACGCGGCCTACAAGAAGGCCTTGGGCGCCGGTCAGCCCACGCCACGGGTGCTGGAAGCCTATGGCCGTTTCCTGGAGCGCAACGGACGCGCCCAAGATGCCGCCAAGCTCTATCGGTCCCATGGCGGCGAAGGCGGGCTGGTCAGCGTCACCGGTCCAGGCTTGGCGCGTATCGCCGCCGGACAAAAGCCTGAAAGCCTGATCCGCAACCCTTCGGACGGCGCGGCCGAGACCTTGTTTGGAATCGCCGCTTCGCTGAGCGACGCCCAAAGCGCCGATGTTTCGATCCTGTATCTGCGCATGGCATTGTACCTGCGTCCCGATTTGAGCCTGGCGCAGCTCCTGCTCGCCGACCGCTTTGAGACCCTGCGCAAGTTCGATTCCGCCATCACCCTCTATCAAAGCGTTGAGCCGTCTTCGCCCTATTACCGTATGGCGCAGACACAGGCGGCGCTGGACTTGCAGCGGCTGAACAAGAGCGATGAGGCGATAGCCGGACTCAAGAAGCTGGTGGCGGGCGGGCCCAATGACAGCGAGGCCTGGGTGGCGCTGGGCGATACCTATCGCGCCTCCAGCAAATTCGCCGAGGCGGTCGACGCCTATGACCATGCCGAGAAGGCGATCCCCCATCTCTCCAAGCGCGACTGGCCGATGTTCTATGCCCGCGCCATGGCCAAGGAAAAGCTCAAGCGGCTGGACGACTCTGAGGCAGATATCCAGGAGGCGCTCAAGCTGTCGCCGGAACAGCCGGAGCTGCTGAATTACCTGGGCTATAGCTGGGTGGACCGGGGCCGCAACATCCCACAGGCGTTGACCATGCTGGAAAAGGCGCGCGCCTTGCGGCCCTATGACGGCTATATCGTCGACAGCGTTGGCTGGGCCTATTTCCAGCTGGGCCGGTACGAGGACGCCGCCAAGACCTTGGAAGCCGCGGTGCTGCTGGTGCCGGGCGATCCCACCATCAACGATCATCTGGGCGACGCCCTGTGGCGCGCGGGAAGGCATATCGATGCCCGCTTCCAATGGAACCATGCGCTGACCTTCAGCGACAACGACACGGACAAGGCGGCGATCGAGCGCAAGCTCAAAACGGGATTGAGCGAGAAGCCCGCCTGACGTGATCATCGAGCAAGCATCCGCGAAGATAAATTTGTTTTTGCATGTCGGCACAAAGCGCGTTGACGGATTTCATCCCGTGCAAAGCCTGGCGGTGTTCACCGCCCTGGGCGATGTGCTGGCGATGGAGCCGGCGCCGAACCTGTCACTGACCATCGAAGGGCCTTTTGCGCGGGGCCTGGATGGAGAGGGCGACAATCTGGTGCTGCGCGCGGCGCGCGCCCTGGACATGCAAGGCGACACGCAAGGTGCCAAACTTAGCTTGACCAAAAACCTGCCCGTGGCGTCCGGCATCGGCGGCGGTTCTGCCGACGCCGCGGCGGCGCTGCGGGGACTCAATCAGCTATGGAACCTCGACAAGGGCGATGCCGGGCTGGGCGAGATCGCCGCCGGACTGGGCTCCGATATTCCGGCATGCGTCTTGTCGACGGCCTGTTTCATGGAAGGGCGTGGAGAGATCCTGCGCGTCACCGAATCGATGCCGCGCGTGCCGATGCTGCTGGTCAATCCCGGCGTGGCGCTGCCGACCAAGGATGTGTTTGCCGCCTTGGACCGGCGCAGCGGGGTCGAGATGGCTTTGCCGCGGGGACGTTTTGCCGACACCGCCGATCTGCTGCGCTTTTTGGAAATGACCCGCAACGATCTGGAAGAACCGGCGCGGCGTTTTCAGCCGGTCATCGGCGAGGTGTTGGCGGCATTGGCAGCACTTCCCGGGGCGTTGCTGGCGCGCATGTCGGGGAGCGGCGCCACCTGTTTTGGCGTTTTCGCCGATGACGATTGCTGCCAGCGTGCCGCCGCCAGCCTGAAACAGCCACATCCGGATTGGTGGATCGCGCCGACCTATGTGCCGGAGAGCGGCATTGTGCGTGAGATGGCTGGCCAGGATATTGGGCCGACGCCGGATGGGCTGTAGATTGCTCTTTCCTAGTATTTGTCATTCCCGCGCAAGCGGGAATCCAACTTTAGGAAACCTGCCCGTCCTCAAGAAAGTTGGGTGCCCGCTTTCGCGGGCATGACAGGTTGTTTTTAGGCAAGAGCAGGCTTTGTTTTCGATACTTCCGGTCTAATACGCCCGCTCGAC
>DATBCP010000535.1:0-2066 GCA_036270435.1 Rhizomicrobium sp.
GGGCATCGTCGCCACCCATGCCCATGAGGACCATATCGGCGCCATCGCGCCGCTCTGGCCGTCGCTGCGCTGTCCCATCTATGCCACGCCGTTCACCGCCCGGCTGATCGCCGGCAAGCTGGAAGAAGCGGGACTGTCCGAAAAAGTGCGGGTGAAGGATGTGCCGGTGGGCGGCCGGCTCGCTTTGGGGCCTTTCACCCTGGATTTCATCTCCATCACCCATTCGATCCTGGAGCCCAATCTGCTCGCCATCCGCACGCCGTTGGGCGTGGTCGCCCATACCGGCGACTGGAAGATCGATCCTGATCCCGTGCTGGGCGAACGCACCGATACCGAGGCGCTGGAAAGACTGGGCGATGAAGGCGTGCTGGCGCTGGTGTGCGATTCCACCAATGCGCTGGTGCCGGGCACCTCCGGTTCGGAAGCGGAAGTGCGCGAAACCCTGATCCAGCTGGTCGGCACCCTGAAGGGGCGGGTGGCGGTGACCGGCTTCGCCTCCAATGTGGCGCGACTGGACACGGTGGCGCGTGCGGCACGCGCCCATGGCCGGCGCATCGCATTGGTGGGGCGCTCGATGCAAAAGATGGTCGAGGCGGCGCGGGAGACCGGCTATCTCAAAGATTTCCCGCCCATTCTGGACGAGACGGAAGCGGCCGACCTGCCGCCGCATAAAGTGCTTTATATGTGCACCGGCAGCCAGGGCGAGCCGCGCGCGGCGCTGGCCCGCATCGCCGACGACAGCCATCCCCATGTGCAGCTGGGCGAGGGCGATACGGTGATCTTTTCCAGCCGCGTCATTCCCGGCAATGAACTCGCCATATTCGAGGTGCAAAACAAGCTGGCGGCGCGCGGCGTCGGTCTGCTGACGGTGGAGGATCATTACGTCCATGTCTCCGGCCACCCCTGCCGCGACGAACTGGCCCAGATGTATCGCTGGATACGCCCCAAACTGGCCCTGCCGGTACATGGCGAGATGCGCCACCAGGTGGCCCATGCCAAGCTTGCCCGGGACATGCAGGTGCCGCAGGCTTTTGTGCCGGAGAATGGCCAGATGTTCCGCCTGGCGCCGGGCCGTCCCGAACTGATCTGCGAAGTGCCCGCCGGCCGGGTCCATCTGGACGGGCGAGTGCTGGTGGGAGAAGGCGCTGGCCTGGCAAAGGACCGCCGCGCCATGGGTTTCGCGGGCCTCCTGGTCGTGTCGCTGGTGCTGGATCATAAGGGCCGGGTCGCGGCTCCTCCCATGGTTCTGGGCGAAGGCATGCCCGAGCCGGTCGAGGACGCTGTCTTGAAGGCGGTCGAGCAAACGCTGGACGGCAATAAGAAGAGCGACCCCGACGATTTGGCCGAGAATGTGCGCCGCGCCGCGCGGAGAGCTGCGCAGGAGGCGTGGGGCAAGAAGCCCATTACCCGGGTGCTGGTGAGCGAGTTGTGACGCTTCCTTCCTTCCTGCACATCGTCGTCCTGTTCAGCGCCTATGCGGTGTTGTGGTTCTTGTGCCTGTTCTGTCTCCTGCCGGTGGGATTGGGCAGCGAACGCGATCCGGAAAGCGGCGCGCCGCTCAATCCGATGCTGAAGAAGAAGGCGCTGATCGCCAGCGTCATGGCCGCTCTGTTGTGGGCGGTGTTCTATGCGGCCATCGGCTTCGGATGGCTCGAATTGTAGCGATCCGCGCAGTCTTGCGGTGATCACAAACAGAAAGGCCGGAAGCATGGCCTCCGGCCTTTTGAATTTTCTCCCCGAACTTGGCCGTTCTGCGCGGTCACGTTCTTTTATGGGTTGGGTTGATATAGTGCTTTGCGGCCCCTGTCACGACATAATTGGAATTACTGCAGTGCAACATAAGCAATTTAATTTCGTCTGGCAGGGAACCAGGATGGCGGTTGTCGCATTGTCCCTCTTCGCGTCTTTGCCTGTTCTGGCGGGCTCTATCGTCCAGTCTTCCAAACCCGATCCGCTACTGGACAGCGGCCCCACCGTCTCCTGCGCTGCCGGCGTGGACTATGCGCCGGGGATCGATGTCAATGGCCAGCCGGCGGTACCGGCTGACGTGGCGGCCCGCCCGGCGC
>DATBCP010000536.1:0-2052 GCA_036270435.1 Rhizomicrobium sp.
GACCGGCTTTCCTCTCCGCCCGCTCCCGCGCCGTGCCGATGGAATAATAGTTGAAGACGGCCGGAATCTTGTTGGGATAGTCCGGAACTTCGATCCCGGACCGCACGTAATGCGGCGCCCAGAAATGGAGAGAAGGGATGCGCAAGGCAAGGGCGGCATCATACTCCGCCAATATCCCGCGCATGACGGTTTCGAAGTCGCAAGCCGCGGGCACCCGGATTTCCACCGCATCGGCGCAGAACATCAATCCCACCATATTGGCCAGTTCCAGCGAGGTCCGCTTGTCGCCCAGTACGCGGAGCGGAAAACGTTCCATGCCGGACCAGCGGGCAATGGCGATGGAAAAGATCGTCAGGTAGATCAGGAAAGGCGTCACCTTCCGGTTCTCCGCCAGGGTGCGCACCTTGTCCAGCACGCGCCTGGGAATGGTGAAATTCTTCACGATGCGGATGCCATTGCCCCACATCAGCGGGGCTCCGCCGGACGGCGCTTTCATCACCGGCTGGTCATGATACCAGCGCCGCCAATAATCGATCAGTTGGGCGCCTTGCGGGCCGGCGAGAAATTCCCGTTCGGCGACGGAATAGTCATTGTAGGAGATGGGTGATACTGCCCGAGGCGCACCATGCTCGAGAATGTCATGGATCTCGTCCAGGACGATGTTGCGCGTCACGGCATCGGCGATCATGTGCGCCGAGGACAGAACCGCCAGGCTTTTTCCCTCCGGCAAGGCGAAGACCTTGGCACGGGTCAGCCATTCACCCTCGATCAAATTCACCTGGGCGCAAAAGGATTGCGCCGCTTTTTCCGCCGCTATTGAAGCGGCCCCGGCGCCCAGTCCCCGCAAGTCTTCCTGCGCGACGACAAAACTCCCGGCCGGGTTGAGACGCGCCAGCAGCCGGTCGCCCGCGGCCTCAAAACGGACACGCAGGGCCTCATACCGGGCGACGACCTGCTGGATGGCGGCGGTCACAAGCGACGCGTCCTGGCGGAACTGTCCCACCATGCCGATATTGAGCGCCACGGGCTTGCCTTCCTCGGCACCGCCGGCGAAGGCCCGCCACATTTCCTGCGCCACCGATGGCATGAGTGCGCCATTTTCGCTTCCCGCTGCCCGCAAACCGCGCGCCGCATTGCGGGCCTGGAGATAGGACACGATCCCGCTGCGGCGGGCGCGCAATGCGGCTCTGTCGTCGTCGGTCAGCGCGCCTTTCGGCGAGCGATAGCGAATTTCGCCCTCCGCGAACGACAGAACAATGCCGCGGCTTTCCATCTCCGCAATGAGCCCTGCGACGGTCATGCTATTTGTGGCTCGCCGGATCGAAGCATCACGACATCTCTCCCAGGATCACTGGCTCGAGCGTTATGCCATGGCGGAGGGAGATGGGGAAGAATCCGGCGGATTACAGCAGGGCGCCTGGTATCGAGGCGATCTGGCTTTCCCAGCTTTCCTCGCTCTCGGTATGGCGCGGCGTATACCGGCAAAGCCCCATCACGAAAGTGGGATCGTCATTCTCATTGGCCAGAGGGACAAAAAGGTTTTCCGCGTTGAGATATTCCTTGCCGGAGAGATGAACGCGGCCCAGAAAACGCATCGGCTGGCCACCATCCAAAATCAGGTCGGCGCAGATCACCCAGCGCGCAGCTTGCTCCGCCGGCAGGACCTCCTCGATCATATTGCCCGTCCGGTCTCCAGCCATGGCTGTCAGGCTGGTGCCAATCAGGCGCGCGCGATAACGCGAAGGCCTGGTTTCGACCCGCTCGAGCACGATGAGGTTCCGCAGCACATCCTTCAGGTCACGCAGCGTCATTTCGGAACGCCTTGGCATGGGCCGGCCACCGGCCTTGCCGCGCCAAAGATCGAGCAATTTTTCATAGCTCGGGTCGCTAAACGTCAGGCTGGGGTCACAGACGTGATGCCAGCGCTCCCGGGCAGCCCGTTGGTTAAGCGCTTTGATGGAGTCCAGCAGATTCATGGCGCAATTCTGGCCCGCGAAATATGAACAGCCGGTAAAGCATGGAGGGGCCGTGCAACCAGCCGGTTAGGCTAAG
>DATBCP010000537.1:0-4488 GCA_036270435.1 Rhizomicrobium sp.
AAATCGTCCACCGTTCCCGGCAGCCAGTAGCCGAACACAATGCCGCTCTGCTCCGCATGCGCCCCCAAGGCACCGAAATCGTAGCGGGCGTCGATCATCACCGTATCGCTGGAGGCCGCCGCCTCCTGCGTGGTGGTCTCGCCTTTGGGGCTGGGATTGAGGACGGTGATGGACTGACCCTGGGGGAAATGCAGCGCGAAAAGCGGCGCGGTCAGCGCCATTTCCCGCATCGAGAAGCGTTTCGCTGCGTCATGCAGAGCGCTTCCGGGCGCGGTTGGGCCATCGAAGCTGGGATCGCCATACAGCTTGCTGGGTGCCAGGAATTGGACATCGGACCAGCCGATCTCCGGCGTGGTCGAGAACAAGACCGCGGAGCCGAATCCGCCCTCGGCATTGCCGGTCACACGCAGGTGCCGGTGCACCCACAAGGCGCCGCCCTTGATGCTCCAGCGATCTTCGAGATGGAATGACACCCCGGCCCCACGCGGAATATCGGTGGTCGCGATCGCCGCACCCGCGGCTACCCGCACCAAATTATAGCCGGACGCCACCTCCTGTGGCGCAGTTGGGAAGCCGGATTCGCCCAGTTCCAACCGGGCCGGCTGGCGCTGCCGGATGTGGATGGTATGTCCGCCACCGATATCGATGCCCCATTGGCCGTCTTGCTTGACGAAGGAAATGGTGGCACCTGTCGGCAGATGGCCGAGAATTTCCCGATTGGGATTTGCGGCCGGCCTGTCGGCGGCGGCGCCACCCGCCCGCCGAAGTGGCAATGCCATGACGCAGCACGCCAGCAACAGTCCAGCCGGCCGGCGCGGGATCATTCGACCGCCGCCACCGCGACCGGCTTGGATGGCAAGTCGAAGACCAATTTTCCGTTCTCGGTCTTGCCCGCGCAAGCCAGCGCCAACGCCGCCATGGCAGGTTTCATTTCGAAGCTCCTCAACGCGGTCCGGTCCTTCTCTTGTTCTCGTCCGTCAGCATGTAGGCTATCTTCGCGTTGAAATCGCGGGCGATGCCGATCACCATGAACTCCAGCGGGGCGTTCGTCGCCGCGAAGGCGCGGCTTTCCCCCAAGGCGGCGGGGATCGCATCGCCGGCACGAACCTGCACCGTTTCGCCCGCGATGGTGGCGGTGCCTTCGCCGCTCATCACATAATAGACTTCCGCCATGTCCGGCTTGGTGTTGGGGCCGACCGTGGTACCCGACGGCAACAGCAAATGATCGACATAGGACCAGGTGCTGTAGAACGTGCTGGGATCAAGACCGCGGTGATACATCACCGTCCCCGTCCCGCCTTCGAAATTGTTCATGGGCCTGTCCAGCGCTTTGGACAGGTCCATGTGGATGAACTGCGGAAGGGCGTCCTTGGGTGCGCCGACGCGGCCATCGTCCAGATTCCAGGCGTCGTAAAAATGCGGCAACAGGCCGACATTGATGTTCATCCATTGTACGGGATTGCCGGACTGGTTGGTGATCGCGTGGCTATGGCCAAGCCGCGCCACCGCGCCAGCGGGCCCTTTGAGCACGGAGGTGCGGCTGTCGATGGAATATTCCGCCTCGCCATCCAGAATGACGAACATCTCTTCGCAATAATTGTGAAAATGCTCCCCGATACCACCTCCGGGCGGCAGCACACCGCGATGGAGGAAGAACAGGTTCACACCCAGGTCGAACTTGGCACTCTCGGCGCGACCATCGAATAGCGCCATATAGTTCATCGGGCCGGACCCGTTATGCACGGAAGGATGGGCGGGATAGTCAGGTCCCGCGCCATGGGCGATCCGCTGCGCCAGCGGGACATGAGTTCGTGACAGGGGACTGGAAGCCCCGTAGGGATCGGCGGGGAAATTCATCCCCACCGGCTGGGCCTGAGCCATCAGCGTCCCCGTAAGCAACAGGCTTGCGACGAAAAATCCGGATTTGATCATGGCCCCTCCTTATGGATTTCGGTGATGCGGGTGAGCATAGGCACGCGCCACCATGTCCTGCAATGTCATGGTGCCTTGGCGGCGCGAACCACCTTGGGCGTGTAGTAGCGGTGAGCCGGCTGTTTGCCGGGCGTGATAAAGGGCAACAAGTCAAGGGTGAATTCTTGAATTGCCTTTCGTAAGCCTGCCATGTCGTTACCGGCGCGCAGCATCTCAACCCTGCGGGTCGGCAGCTCCCGCAATCCGACAAGTTGGTTCGCTTCCAGGAAATTGGCTTCGGTTTCGGCAACGACCAGACCGTCGAACCAGTCGGGATTGGGATTGTGCAGCCATTTCTGGGCATCTTCCAAAGCGCCCGACATCAGGCCTTCGCGGTCGGGTTCTTCCAGAACAACCTCGCTGCTGCGGTTGCGGAAGACGCCGACGATCGCAGCGGCAATGGCGGGATCGCGCACCGTACCGTCCGGGTAGAAGACGCCATGAATCGGCCCCCAATTGTGGGCGATCATCAATTCCCAGACGATCCAGCCCATATGCGCCTTGTCATGCTCCTCGATCTCGACATCGTATGGGTTGGCACGGCCCGTACAGCCCATTTCGGTTGTCATGATGGGCTTTTTGACTGACACGGCGAGCTGTTGGGCGCGCGAAATATCGGCCGCCATTTGCGCCCGGGTCATGGAATAGTCGTGGTAGGAGAGCACATCCACCACATCGGCGGTTTGCTGGGTGCAATCCAGATAAAGGCAGCCAATCGTCACCGGCGTATGATGGTCAAGCTCATGTAGCACCTGGGCCATGAAGCGCGCCACCGCAATGCGCTGCGGCTGATTTGTGTTCGGCATGAAGGCCGGCATCCGCACCAGGTCCGGTTCATTGGTCGCATCCCACATCGCCAGGCCCGGCTCCCGGCCGGCGGCGTCGACAATGTCCTTGGCCCAGGCACGCAATTGGGGTTTGGCGGATTCCTCAAAAAGGTCCTTCATCATGCCTTGCGGCAGGTCCACCAGCACGAACATGGTGCCGATGCCACGCGCATTGGCGGTGCGCACAAAATCCTGGATATGGGATTTGAATGCGGCCTTGTCGGCCAGCCAGGCATTGTAGGACAGGAAAACGCGCGCCATGTTGAGCCTGAGCCTTTGCGCATAGGCCATGTCGCGGTCGGCCTCGGCATGCTTATAGTCCTGCCATTCGGCCGTGTAGCCGCGTGCGCTGGCCGGCGTGTAGTTGAAGCCCCGGACGTTGGAATAATCCTTGGCGAACCCAGCCGCATTGGCATGATGGCCTATCAGGGACGCCGCCAGAAAAATCACGGCTCTCAACATGAAACGCGAACCAACGCACAACCGCATGCGGAACTCCTGAATTTAGCCGGTAATGGCGGTAGGCCAGCCGTCGGCCGACCAGGCGAGTGGGGCGATGCGCAAATTCGCCATCCCGTCATGCGCGCGGTCATAGGCGTGATACACGATATAGTCGCCCTGCCGGTCGCGCAGGACAGCGCAGTGGCCCGGCCCTCGCCAACGGCCGCCTTCTTCCAGGTTATTTGCTTTCAAGACAACCACGCCCGCGCCATCCGTCATGCGGCGTCCATCCTTGCCGACAAACGGACCCGTAACGCGCCGAGCCCGGCCGCAGGCGGTATAATAATTGCTTTGCGCCGCCTTGCAGCAAAAGTCGTAGGACGCAAACAGATAGTACCAGCCATCGCGCTCGATCAGGAATGCGGCCTCGATGGGGTCGGGACCGCCTTCCGGCTCGGGCCGCGCCGCCAAAGTGATGAGTTGCGGATCGGCGACCGGCTTGCCGGTGACCGCATCCAGCTTCATCAGCTTTATGCCTCCCCAGAAACTGCCGAAAGCAAGCCATCTTTGTCCGTCGCGGTCCACAAAATGCGCCGGATCGATGCAATTGTAATCGTCGGACTTGCGGGATTGGAACACCAGCCCCTCATCCCGCCAGCGGAAATCCGGCGAGGCGGGATCCAGGGTGGCATTGGTCGCCAGGCCGATGGCCGAGACATTGCTGCCAAAGCTGGAGGCGGCGTAGTAGAGCCAATAGCGCCGGTTGTGAAAGCTTATATCGGGAGCCCACAATCCTCGTACATCGGGAATCGTTTCTGCGATCCAGGCCGGCGTCTGGTCGAACACCGTCCCCGTCCTTTTCCAGGTCAAAAGGTCATTCGAAGTACGGCACGAGATCTGGCCGGGCGCATCCCCCCGCTGGGTGGTGCAGAAGACATAATATGTGTCGGCCTGGCGCAGGATGCAGGGATCGTGCACGGGGGCAATATCCCCGCTGAGGCGGGCATTGAGCGCTTGCGGCCCCGATTGGGCCAGCACCAGGGGGCTGACTGAGCCGCCCGCCAGGACGGTTATCGTGGCCATGAGGTGCCGGCGATCGATCAACACCATTGCAGGATCCTTTCGAGAACCGCCGGCTGCTGGCGCCAAGGGAGCTGCCAGCCGCCACGCCTGTGCTGCTCCGCAGCTTTCAGACGGCAACTCCCGCGTGACGGTCCATCACTGTGAGCTTTGCAGATCCTGTATTCAC
>DATBCP010000538.1:0-4177 GCA_036270435.1 Rhizomicrobium sp.
CTTGTTCACCGGCGTGTCGGACGCCGGATCGGTGAAGCGCGCGAAATACCAGGATGAATCCGCGAAGGTGTCGAGTGTGTCGGTGTCGCGCACGGCCGCGCCGCCACAGGATGGGCATTTGGTGTGTTTCCAACTGATATCGCGGTCCAGCGGATTGCCGCTCTGTGAGAAATCGATTTTCTCCGGCAGCAGCACCGGCAGGTCGGATTTCTGGACCGGCACCACGCCGCATTTTTCACAATGCACCATCGGGATGGGACAGCCCCAGGGCCGCTGGCGCGACACCAGCCAGTCGCGCAGGCGATAGTTGGTGGTGCGTTCGCCGATCCCCGCCTTTTCCAGCCGCGCGGCGACTTCGGACTTGGCCTGCTCGACCGTCATGCCGTCCAGAAAGCGCGAATTGGCCAACCTGCCGGGGCCGGTATAGGCCTGCGTGCCGACCGTGAAACTCTTGGCATCGGCGTCGGAGGGGACCACCACGGGCGTCACGCTGAGCCCATATTTGCGGGCAAAATCCAGGTCGCGCTGATCGTGCGCCGGGCAGCCGAAAATGGCGCCGGTGCCGTAGCCCATCAGAACGAAGTTGGCCACCAGCACCGGAAGCTGCCAGCCGTCATCGAAGGGGTGCGCCGCGGTGAGGCCGGTGTCGTAACCCTTCTTCTCGGCCTTTTCGATATCGGCCTCGGCCGTGCCGATATGGCGGCATTCCTCGATGAAGGCCGCAAGCTTGCCGTCTTTTTTTGCCAGCTCCTGTGCCAGCGGATGTTCCGGCGACAGCGCCACAAAGCTTGCGCCGAACAAGGTGTCGGGCCTGGTGGTGAACACGTCCAGCTTTTCGCCATGGGACAAAGTGAACTGGAAGCGCAGCCCCTCGCTCTTGCCGATCCAGTTCTTCTGCATCAGCCGGACCTTCTCCGGCCAGCGATCGAGGTCGTCGAGACCGGCCAGCAATTCATCGGCAAATTGCGTGATCTTGAAGAACCATTGGTTCAGCTTGCGCCGCTCCACAATGGCGCCCGAACGCCAGCCGCGCCCGTCGATCACCTGCTCGTTGGCCAGCACGGTCATATCGACCGGGTCCCAATTCACATCGGCTTCGCTGCGATAGACGAATCCCGCCTTGTAGAAATCCAGGAACAGCTTCTGCTGCTGGTGGTAGTATTCCACATCGCAGGTGGCGAACTCGCGCGACCAATCCAGCGACAGGCCCATCATCTTGAGCTGTCCGCGCATGGCGGCGATATTCTCATACGTCCAGTCGCGCGGGCTTACGCCCTTGTCGCGCGCCGCATTCTCCGCTGGCAGGCCGAAGGCATCCCAGCCCATGGGATGCAACACGCTATAGCCCTGGGCGCGGCGGAACCGGGCGATGACATCGCCCATGGTGTAGTTGCGCACATGCCCGATATGAATGCGCCCCGACGGATAGGGAAACATCTCCAGCACATAGCATTTGGGCTTGTCGCTGTGCGCCGGCGTGACGAAAAGGGCGCGCGCGTCCCACTCCGCCTGCCAGTGTCTTTCCGCCTCTTTGGCGTTGTAACGCGCCATCTTGGCCGATCCTCAGCCGACTTGGCCGAGCGTAGCGAGCCTGAGTTCGCGGGCGCGGGTCAGGATGGAATCTTCCAGCTTGTGAGCGGTGTCGGCGCTCGCTTGCGCATCCTGCCAGCCATTGGCGCCGCGCACTTGGCGGAACACCACCACTTTCAGGCCATCGGCGCGCAAGGAGCGGTCCATGATGTAGACCGTCACCTTCAGCCGCTCGTTGGGACTGGAGGGCGCGACATACCATTCCGAAATGATCACGCCGCCGAAAGGATCGGCCGATGTCAGCGGCAGGAACGACAGTGTGTCCAGGGTTGCATGCCAGAGATAGGAGTTCACCCCCAAGGTGACGCGGGACGAATTGCTGGCGATGGCGCTGGTGCCGGTATCCATCTCCCGCGCCCCGTCATTGGAAGAACCGCAGCCGGCTAGAACCAGCGCACACAGCAAAGCGGGCAAAACGCGCATCGGGTCGACTTTTCCTTTTGGGACGCGGGCGGGGCCAGCCGCCGAAGAAGGGCTTATAGCGGTGGGGGCTTTTGGGCGCAACGGCACGCGCCTTGCGCGGATGCGGCCAGTTCGGCTTATTCTGGAAGGACTTAGGAGGATAGGCGGATTGCGCTTTGGTAAGATTGCCCTGCTTTTGGTGCTCAGCCTGGGTGGTCCGGCCACTGGCCAGTCCTTGGCCCAAGCGCTGGATAAATCTTTGGCGCCGCCCTCCTGGCCGGTGGGCGAGGCGGAATTGCGCCTGAATGGGGAGGCCAGCGGCGCGCTGTTCAACCCGGATCAGCCGGGCTGGAGGGCGCTGCAGGCCAGCGGCGCGCTCAGGCTGATGCCGGAACTCAAGCGCAGCTATGACAGCGGGTTGTTGCTCGCTTTGGACGGCACCTTCACCGCCGCCGATCCCCTGTCGCGCGGCCGTTATGACGGGGATGCGATCGAGCGGCTGACCGGCAGCGCGCAGACCGGCTTGGGCAAGATCGAGATCGGCGTCACCGATGGCGCCGGCTATGGCCTGGCCGTGATGGGGCCCCGCGTCGATGCGGGCGTCAGTCTGGACGATCCGCGTACCACATTCTTCCGCGATCCCAACACACACCGCGCGGTGACGGACATGTTCGCCCTGCGCACCGAGGTCGGCGCCTCCAGCAATTATGCCAAGATCGCCTATACCAGCCCCGCCTTGTTCGGCGCGCAGATCGCTTTGTCCTTCACGCCATCAGAAGCAAAACAACTGCCCTTTCTGAACGCAGGCCCACACCTGCCCGGCCGCCAGGTGGAATTCTGGGAAGCGGCGCTCAAGTACGAGACCGATCTGGGGCCGCTCTCACTCTCCGGTTATGGCGCCGTGTCGGAAAGCCGCACCGAACACAAACGGCCGGGACAGGAAGGCACCAGCGATCTGGGCGCTGGACTGAAGGCCGATTATCCGCTGGATGAAGAGACCAGCCTGTCGCTGGGCGGTGCCTTTCGCCAAAGCAATGCCTATGGCTTTGACGTCAACCAGAGCTGGCAGGCGGGCACCACACGGGTGGGACATGTCTCCGCCGCGGTCAGTCACAACGCCTGGATGGCGGGGGTGGAATATGGCACCGGCACCGCCGATGCGGTGTCGAATCTGCCGAGGCTGGGCCTGAACGGGTTGGAAGCCTCCATCGGCTACAGGCTCAGCGACAGCATGCGCATCAGCTCTGGCTGGCAGCATTTGAGCTACTCCCGCAGCGCCGGCCTGTTCTTCAATGGCGCGCCGCAACTCAAGATGGAGGCGGTTTATCTGCACCTGATGCTCAATACGTCAGAGGAATAGTCCTATCCCTGCGACACCGCTGAAGGCGGTTGCCAGCCGTACCGCATTCTTCGCGGTGACGCCACCCAGCGCATAAACCGGCACCAGCGCATGTGCGGCGATGAAAGCGGCGCGAACCGGGGTGAGCGGCCGCACATTCTTGTGACTGGACGTGGCAAAGATGGGCGAAAGAAACACCGCGTCCAGCGGCCCCGCACCCATCAAGGCCCGCAGCGAATGGGCGGATGCGGTAATGATCCAATGGGGAAAGCGAGCGCGCCAATGCGCGGCCTCGTGCATCCGCCTTTCCGGCAGATGCAGGCCCGCCGCACCGATATCGGCGGCAAGCTGCGGATCATCCGCAATCAACAAGCGCACCGCGCCGTCCAATTGCTGCGCCAACAGCCGGCGCCCAGCTGCATCGCGCGCCCGCACCACCGCGACGCTGCCGGGTGGCAGGCGGCGGGCTGCGCCGGCCCAATCGGCGGCGCGGTCATCGGTCATCATCACCAGAGGCAGGTCGGCGTTGAGAGCGCGCTGATGGATTGGGAGAGCAAGTTGGGACCAGATTGAATCGCTGCGCCGGAGGGATTTTGCGGCGTGGGCAGAAGAAGGGCGCAGCTCGTATCGGGAATACGGGCAAGCCCTTCGACGAACCCACGGCGCAAAAGAACCCGGCCCTTCGGGTTGCGTTGCGGCGGGCGCCCGCGGCGTCGCCGTCCTCGACCGTATTGCCGATACGCTCTTCGGACGGCTCCTGGCGGATCGCCTCGCCACAACGCAACGCAGTTGCTTCAATCTGGTCACAACTTGGTCTCGTCCCGATTGTGCTGGCTGCGATGGCCG
>DATBCP010000539.1:0-2049 GCA_036270435.1 Rhizomicrobium sp.
GTGGCGGGCGGCGGTGATACGGTTGCGGCCCTTGCCCATGCGGGCGTGGAGGAGGATTTTACCTATGTGTCCACCGCCGGCGGCGCCTTCCTGGAATGGCTGGAAGGCAATGATCTGCCGGGCGTGGAAGCCTTAAGCACAAAATGAGGGACAAAATGAACCTGGAAGAGCTGAACACGATCGCCAAGAAGATGGTCGCCCCCGGCAAGGGGCTTCTCGCCGCCGATGAATCCACCGGCACCATCCAGAAGCGCTTTGACAAGATCGGCGTCACCAATACCGAGGAAAACCGCCGCGACTATCGCGAGATGCTGTTCCGTGCCGACAAAGCAATGCGCGAGCACATCTCCGGCGTGATTCTCTATGATGAGACGCTGCGCCAAAAGGCCAAGGATGGCACGCCTTTCGTCAAGCTGATCGAGGCGGCCGGAGCGGTGCCGGGCATCAAGGTGGATGCGGGCGCCAAGAAGCTGGCGGGCTCCGCGGGCGAGACCATCACCGAAGGCTTGGACGGCTTGCGCGAGCGCTTCATCGAATATCACAAGCTCGGCGCGCGCTTCGCCAAATGGCGGGCGGTGATCAACATCGGCGCCGGCATTCCCAGCTATAACTGCATCAATGCCAATGCCCAGGCGCTGGCTAGATATGCAGCGCTCGCTCAAGAAAATGGAATAGTTCCGATCGTGGAGCCGGAAGTGTTGATGGACGGCGACCACGATATCGCCGCCTGCGAAAAGGTCACCGGCTGGACGCTGCAAGAGGTGTTCAACCAGCTTTATTATGCCGGGGTGAAACTGGAAGGCATGGTGTTGAAGCCCAACATGGTCGTACCCGGCATGAAATGCGCCAAGCAGAATTCCGTGCAGGAAGTCGCCGAGCGCACCGTCAGGCTGTTGAAGCAACATGTGCCGGCGGCGGTGCCGGGGATCGCTTTCCTGTCCGGCGGCCAATCGGACGAAGACGCCACGGCGCATCTCTCCGCCATGAATGCCATTGGCGGCATGCCTTGGCCGCTGACCTTCTCTTATGGCCGCGCGTTGCAGGCCGCGCCGCAATCGGCCTGGTCCGGCAAGCCCGAGAATGTCGCCAAGGGCCAGGCCGCCTTTGCCCATCGCGCCCTGATGAATTCCCTGGCGGCGCTGGGGAAGTGGACTCCGGCGGAAGAGAAAAAAGCTGCCTAATTTATTGTTGACCCCCTCCGATTTCAGCTTCCTCTCGGCCATTCGGGCCTCGATCGCTGAAATCACCTCCCCCTCTTGCGCGCTGACGCGCACGAAGGGGAGGCTGGCCTCTGGAATTCGCCATCGGAATGTCTGACTGCCGCCTCTACCTGATCTCGCCACCGAGACTCTCGGCGGCGAATTTTTTGGGCCCGCTGAAGGAATCGCTGAAGGGCGGCGATGTCGCCTCGTTTCAGCTGCGCCTGAAGCATGCCGGCGACGACGAGATTCGCCGCGCCGTGGACCTGTTGCGTCCTATGGTGCAGGCCAACGGCACCGCCTTCATCTTGAACGACCGGCCGGACCTGGCCGCCGAATTGGGCTGCGACGGCGTCCATGTCGGCCAGGAAGACGCCAGCTATATGGAGGCGCGCGCCGCCCTGCCCAATGGCATTGTCGGCGTCACCTGTCATGACAGCCGGCATCTCGCCATGGAAGCGGCGGAAGCCGGCGCTGATTACATCGCTTTCGGTGCCTTCTTTCCCACCCGGACCAAGGAGCCGAAGACCAGCGCGGATATGGAACTGCTGCGCTGGTGGAGCGAGATCATGGTGGTGCCTTGCGTCGCCATCGGCGGCATCACGCTGGTCAATGCGCCGACGTTGATCGAAGCCGGCGCGGATTTCCTCGCCATCTCGGCCGGCGTGTGGGAGCATCCAAACGGGCCGCAGCAAGCCGTGCGCGAATTCAACGCGCTGTTCCAGTGAGGGAACGCCTGCTGGGCTTTCTGTTCGTCGGCGCGCTGATCGCGGTGGCGGTGAATTTCGCCGCCGACAGGATGCATGTCTGGCTATTCGGGGAGTCGTTGTGGTTCCAGACCCATTGGTAC
>DATBCP010000540.1:0-19673 GCA_036270435.1 Rhizomicrobium sp.
CACCCTGCAGAACAGCTTCGACCAGAAGACGGCAACGGGCGAGCAGATCTCCTTTATCGCGGTACGGCAGCCCAAGCATTGAACTTGCTCGGAGCGGGTCATTGCTTGGCTACCGCACCAGTTCTATCGTGTGCAGGGCCCAATAGGGGTCGGGCTGGGCGCGGGTAAAGACCAGGCAGAGATCATGCGTGCCGGTTTGGGGAACCACGGAGCCGCTGACTGTCGCGAGCGGATCGTTGGGCGCCAGATCCGGCATGGGCAATGTCGCGATCGTCGCGCCATCGCAACTGTCCAGATGGACTTCCAATTCGCCATTGGCTGTCGCGGGCTGGCGCAGCACCACTTTCTGGGACGCGGAGCTTACCGGGCGATTGTAAGGCAGCAACCCGGCATCGGCGCGGATACGCGAAATACCGGTGAGTTGGGCCTTCTCAAAGATCCAGCACGGAGCCGCCGGGGCATGAAGAAACACGGGCCGCTTGCCGTGAAGCGGCGCCGGCCCTTCCACCGAAAGGACGCCGGCCATATCGCAAGGCTTCAATTCATGGCTGTCGCGGCTCAGGGCAGGAAGGGGCGGCAGGTCTGGTACGACATGCGTGGAATGGGGAAGTCCCAGCATCGCATAACGGTCAAGCTCGGCGGGCACCCGCGCAAGGAAACCGGCGCGATCATGCGCGCCGGCCGGCGACCAGCCCAGTTCTGCCAGCGCCGCGACGCGAGGGAATAACGCATAAGCCACATTGTCCTGTTCACGGATATGTTCGGTCCAGACATTGGCCTGGATGCCGATGATGTGACGGCGCTCATCGGGGGTTAGGGCGGCAGGGGCGGGATCGAAGTCATAGACATTGCTCAAACTCACGATCGCGCCGCGGCCGGAGGGCTCGTCACGCCCCTCCGCCTGCCGGTTGTCGAAATAGAGCGTGGGGGCGGGTGAAAGAACGGCATCGTGCCCGGCCTTCGCCGCGGCGATCGCGCCGTCAATGCCGCGCCAGGAGGTTATCGTCGCGTTGGGTGCGACGCCGCCCTGCAGGATCTCGTCCCAGCCGATCAAGCGGCGGCCATGGGCGTTGAGAAACCTTTCCATACGCTGGATGAACCAGCTTTGCAGTGCATCTTCGTTGGTGAGGCCCAGCGCATGCATTTTTGCTTGAATGGCGGGCGAAGCTTTCCACTGGTCCTTGACGGCCTCGTCGCCGCCGACATGGATATAGGGGCTGGGAAACAGCGCCATGGTTTCGGTGAGCACGTCTTGGAGAAAGTCGAAGGTTTCGTCATTGACGTTGTAGAGATAGGGGAACACGCCCCAGGCGCTGGAGACCGCCGTAGGCGGTTCGGCGACCGAACCAAGTTTCGGATAAGCGACAATCGCGGCCATGGCATGGCCTGGCATCTCGATCTCGGGCACGATGGTGATGTTGCGGGCGGCGGCATAGGCGACCAGGTCCCGCACCTGGGCCTGGGTGTAGAAGCCCCCATAAAGGCGCGGCTTGCCGGTCGCGGGATCGATATCGCGTTGCGCGGCTTGGCCGGCCGGAACACGCCAAGCGCCGAATTCCGTCAGGCGCGGATATTTCTTGATCTCCAGCCGCCAACCCTGATCGTCGGTCAGGTGCCAATGCAGGATGTTGAGCTTTTCCCGCGCCATGGCGTCGATCAGTGTCTTGATGAAATCGACGGTCTGGAAATGGCGGACGGAATCCAGCATCAGGCCGCGCCAGGCAAAGCGCGGCGTGTCGTCGATCTTGAGAGCTGGAACGGTAACGGAATGCGACGCACCCGGTGTCTGGGTCAAAAGCTGCCAGAGTGTCATGGTTCCGTAGAACAGCCCTGCAGTCTGGCTTGCGGAAATGGTGACGCCGGCCGGCGAAATCTCAAGACGATAGCCTTCTTTTCCCGTCGCATTGGGGTCTGCGAGGCGGCGCAACACAATCCCATGCGAACCATCAGGCTGCGAGATCAAGGTCAAGCCGCGCGTGCGGTGAACGAGGTCGCTGAAAGCGGCTGCGATGCGGGTGCTGCCGAGGTCGGCGCGGTCGAAGGCCAGAGGCGTTGCGTCGCTGACGGCAAATGTGCCGGACTGCAGCGCCAGTTGCGCGGGGTAGGGAATCAGGGATGGCGCCTGCGCTTTTTGCGTGTTTGGCACCGATCCCCCGCGATCCGCGTGGCCGTTGGCACAGGATGCGAGCAGCGGCAAGACCAGCAGGCCCACCGCGATCAGCGCCCGGTACCGTTGGTGTCTCGCAATTCTTTGCTGAATGGTGCCAGACATGCTTGCCCTTTGGACGAGTGTGCTGCGGCCGGCTTGGAGATTTCAAGTTGCGCACCCGCAAAAATCACTGAAAATATGCGCCGGCTGCTGCAGGAGCCAACATGACATCCCAACCGGACGCGGCCGGCATCCTGGACAGGGCCCGATATCTGCTGGATCGCGGGCGGACCGATAAGGCGCGTCAGGTGCTGACCGAAGCCATTGCCAATGGGCTGGACAATGCACCGGTCCGCAGCTTGCTGGGCTTGGTTCTGCACCAACTGGGGGACCTTTCGGGTTGCGCGCACCAGTTGCGTCAGGCCGTGCGCCTTGCGCCAAGCGACGGCGCTGCGGAATTCGCGCTGGCCTCGATCTGTTTCCGATTGGGCGATGAAGCCGAAGCGGAAGAAGCTGCCCGGCGCGCCATCGCCAAGGGCATGGATGACGTCCACGCCCACCTCTTGCTGGGTCGCATATTGAACAGGCAAAGCCGTTTCGTAGAGGCCGAAACGGCATGGCGCGCGGCAATACGGCGCGATCCGTCCTCTCCGCAGGGCCAACGCGAATTGGCCGAGCTGGTCTGGATGCAGACCGGCGACTTGGCGAAAGCGCGCGCCGAATTGGACAAGGCCCCGCAGAGTGCGGAGATCGTTACCATTACCGTGCATCTGTTACAGGGCGCCGGGGAGGAGAGGGCGGCCTATGACTTGGCGGCGGCGCGTACCCAGCGGGATCCTTCGCTGCATATCCTGGCCGCGCGCGCGGCGCTCGCATTCGATCCGGCCACGGCGGACCGGCATCTGGCTGCTGCGCCCTCCGGTGTCACGCCGGCTGCACGCGCCAAGACCGAAATCGAAGTCGATCTCGCCTTGGGACGGGCCGAGCAAGCGGTGCGGCACGCGGAAGCGCTCCATGCCGCCCGCCCCAACGATCAGCATGCCACCGCGCTGCTTGCCACCGCCTGGCGGCTTGCCGGCGATCCCCGCTACGGCACGCTCTATGATTACGACCGGCTGGTGGGGACCTATCGTATCGATCCGCCCGAAGGGTGGAACAGTCTTGACGCCTATCTGGACGATCTCGCTGCGGCACTTGATGCGATTCACGGACCGCTGACTCATCCGGTGGGTCAGTCCTTGCGGCATGGCAGCCAAACCATGCGCAATTTGGCCGACTATCCCGCACCCGCCGTCCGTGCCTTGTTTGGCGCGCTCGATCCGCCGATCCGCCGCCACCTTGCTGCACTGGGCGCGTCCGATCAGAACTATGCCATCGCCAGCGCCTGGTCCGTGCGTTTGAACAGTGGCGGCTTTCATATCAACCATGTTCATCCCGAAGGCTGGATTTCATCGGCCTTTTACGTGCGCATACCCGGCGATTTGCAAGGGTCAGAAGGGTTTCTCAAATTCGGTGAACCAGGCCCGCCGACGTCGCCTCACCTGGGAGAAGAGCATCTGGTCAAACCCGAGCCGGGGCTGCTGGCGCTTTTCCCGTCTTACATGTGGCACGGCACCGTGCCATTTTTCTCCAAGGAAAAAAGATTGTCCTGCGCGTTCGATGTCGTGCGGCGGCCATGACACGCGGTGCATATGTATTTCTGCGTTTCGCTATGTCATCCTGTCGAAAGCTGGGGAGAAAAATAATCATGAAACCAGGTTCGGCGGTCCTTTCCTTTTTGGGGCTCATCCTTTTCCTGTCTGCGCCGGCGCAGGCCGCGAGCTGGCCCAAATTCAAATTTGATCCAGCTTGGCCGAAGCAAATGCCCAACGGTTATTTCTTTGGTCAGATCGCCGGGATGACGGTCGATTCCCACGGCAATGTGTGGGTCATCTCCCGTCCCCGCTCGATTGTTCCCCAACTCGATGAGCCGCCACAGCCGGAGTCCGGCGTGCCGGCACCGTCGGTGGTGGAGTTCGATGCTCAAGGCAAATTCCTGCGGGGTTGGGGCGGCCCCTTTGCCATGAGCAACGCCGAGCGCGCCAACTTTGACTGGCCGGCCCAGGAACATGGCATCGCGGTCGATTCCCATGACAATGTTTGGATCTGCGGCAATGGCCGAGATGCCAAGACCGGCAAGGATGACAATCAATGCCTGAAATTCACCGCCGACGGAAAATTCCTGATGCAGATCGGGAAGTCGGCGCAAAGCAAAGGCAGCCTGGATACCGAAAATCTCAACCACGCCGCCTGGCCGGTCTATTACGCGCCGGCCAATGAACTGTTCGTGGCGGACGGTTACGTCAATCGCCGCGTCATCGTGTTCGACGCCGATACCGGCAAGTTCAAGCGCATGTGGGGCGCGTACGGCAAGGCGCCCGACGACAGCGTGCCGCGCACCCGTGCTTACGAGCCGCCGCCTTCCCAATTCAACCTGGTGCACGGGCTTACCATCTCCAAGGACGGCATCGTCTATGTCGCGGACCGCAACAACAACCGCGTCCAGGCTTTCACGCTGGACGGCAAATTCCTGAAGGAGGCGTTCGTCGCGCGGGAGATTCCCATGAAGGGCTTCGGCACGGTCAACAGCGTGGCGCTGTCAGGCGACAAGGACCAGCGCTTCCTGTATGTGTGCGAAGGCCATCAGCAGCGCATCCGCGTGCTCGACCGCCAGACCTTGAGAGAGATTCCGCAAGCCGCTTTCGGACATGTTGGCCAGTATCGCGACATGTTCCTGGGGCTGCACGTCATCATCACCGATGCGAAGGGCAACATCTATACCGGCGACGGGCGTGATGGCCGGGTGCTGCGATTCAACTTCGCCGGCCTTGCACAATAGCGCTTAAGCTTTGCCTGCGCGGCATGGCTTGATATGCGCAATATCAGGGACTCGGACCGAAACGAGACGGATTTTTCGATCAGCCAAAATGATATCGCTAACGGACTTCCCGTCGTCCTGTTTGTGATGCGGTTCCAGATGACAGGTTGGGCATCGGGTGAACGCAGCAGCAGCAAAGTCGAAAAGCGCGCGGGCGTTCGAAATTTGCAAGGCAGGCAGAAAGGTTGAGAGCTTCGATTTTCCGTCACGCGAAATTTGCGCGAGCGCGTTGCTGCAACGCAGCAATATTCTGTACACTGCGCGGTTTAACGTTGCGCACATCATGCGACGCGATGGTCGGTCCGGCCTACTCCCGCGCGGGGCAAATCTGCTGTATACACCCCCTTAAGCGCCGGGATTCATGTAAGGAATTCGTAAAAAGCACCCTTCAGCAATCCCTTTGCGATACCTTTGGCAGCGTTCACGCTAGGTCCGGAAAATCTCGCATGCGAAATCTTGCCGTCTCGCTTCTGTCTTTGACCGTTCTCGCCTCGGCCGTCGGCATCGCTTCTGCCCAGGCCGCGCCCAGTTCGCAGGTGATGAGCATGAGGCGGCTGACCCAGGCGGAGTACCGCAATTCCATTGCCGACATCTTCGGCAAGGAGATCGAAGTGCGCGGCTCATTCGAGCCCACCATCCGGGTTGGCGGCTTGCAGGCGGCCAGCACGTCGGTGCTTTCGGTGACGCCTGTCGGATTTGAATCCTTCACCAACATGGCGGACAGCATTGCGGTCCAGGTGACGGGGGAGAAATACCGCGCCAAGCTTCCCTGCACGCCCAAGGATGCCAAAACCCCTGATGATGCCTGCACTGCCCAGGTGCTGAGCTTCTATGGACGGCAATTGTATCGCCGTCCCCTGACCCAGGACGAGATCAAAGCCAGCGTCAAACTGAGCAACGGCCTGGCCAAGTCGCAGAATGATTTCTATGCGGGCCTGCGCTACGGCTTGGCGAGCCTGCTGCAGGCGCCGGATTTCGTATTCCGCATGGAAACCGCCGTGCCGGCCGGCAACAAGCAATGGGCGTTGGATCCTTACAGCCGTGCGACCCGCCTGAGCTATCTGATGTGGGACTCCACCCCGGACGCGGAATTGCTGCAGGCCGCCGAGAAGGGCGAGTTGAACACGGCCGCCGGGCTGGAAAAGCAGGTCGATCGCCTGATGGCCTCGCCGCGGCTGGATGCCGGCATGCGGGCCTTCTTCAACGACATGCTGGAGCTCGACACGTTCGACACCGTGTCCAAGGACAGCATCCTCTATCCCAAATGGAGCTCGGGCATCGCCGCTTCGGCCCGGGAAGAGACGCTGCGCACGGCCATCGATTTGGCATTGCATGAAAACGGCGACATGCGCGACCTGATGACCACGCGCAAGACCTTCCTCAACCGCAACCTGGCGGCCGACTATCAGCTGCCGTTCCAGTTCAAGGGCGATTGGGTGCCGTACGAGTTCGCCGCCGGCTCGGGGCGCAGCGGCATTCTCACCCAGGCCAGCATGCTGACCATGTTCTCCCATCCCGGCCGCAGTTCGCCCACCAAGCGCGGTGTGGCGATGATGGATATCTTCCTGTGCGAGCCCACCCCCGCGCCGCCGGCCAATGTCGATTTTTCGGTGGTCAATGATGTCAACGGCGCATTGAAAACCGTGCGTGAGCGGTTGACGGCGCATGCCACCAACAGCACCTGCGCCTCCTGCCACAATCACAGCGATCCCATCGGCCTGTCGCTGGAAGGCTTCGACACCATCGCCCAGCGCCGCACCATGGAAAACGGCAAGGAGATCGACCTGTCGGCGACCATCCAGGGCAAGAAATTTTCCGGCTCCGAAGGGCTCGGCAAATTCCTGCACGACAATCCCAAATACACGTCGTGCATGGCGCGCAAGGTCTATGCCTATTCCCGCGGCGAAAACAGCGAGGATGTTTCCGCTTCGGCCTTCAAGACCGCCAACAAGTCCTTCGCCGATTCCGGTTTCCGTATGCGCTCTCTGCTGAAGGCCATTGTCGAAGACAAGGACTATTTCAGCGCGCCCACGCCCGAAACAACCAGCGCCCCGACCAAGGTCGCGGCCCAGTAACAGGAGCCTGTCATGAAGTTCGATCGCAGATTTCTGCTTCGCGGCACCTGCCAGGGCGCGCTGGCGGTCATGGCCCTGCCGTTCCTGGACTGCTTCCTGGACAGCAAAGGCAAGGTGCTGGCCGCCACCGGCCGGCCGCTGCCGACCCGGTTCAACACCTTCTTCTTCGGCCTGGGCCTGACCAAGCAGCTCTGGATCCCCAAGACGGGCGGCAAGAGTTATGAAATGACCGGCCAGCTGAAACCGCTGGAGCCCTATCGCGCCAAGCTGAATGTGTTCAGCGGATTGCGCGTGCCGCTGGACGACAACCCCAACTATCAGCATTGGTCCGGCGCGGCGGCCGCCGCCACCGGCATTTCGCCCACCAAGCAGAGCGAGTTCGATTCCAAGACCATCGACCAGCAGATTGCCGACACGATTTCGCACGGCGCCCGTTTCAAGTCGATTTCGGCCTCCGCCGCCGGCGATCCCAAGCAGAGCTATTCCAGCCTGGGCGGCGCCAACACCCTGCCGGCGGAAGCCTCGCCGCTCTCGCTTTATACCCGTCTGTTCGGGCCCGGCTTCCAGGATCCCACCAAGGGCGATTGGAAGCCAGATCCGCAGGCGATGATCCAGCAGAGCGTGCTGTCGGTCGTGGCCGACAATCGCAAGCGGGTGATGCAGAATCTGGGCTCCGCCGACCGCGCCCGCATGGATCAGTATTTCACTTCCGTGCGCGAAGCCGAGTTACAGATGGCCGCGCAACTGCAGCGTCCCGAGATCCAGGCCAAGGTCACCATCCCCGACGCGCCGGCTGAGATGGTATGCAACAACGCACTTCCGAACCTGCGCAAGGTCACCCCGATCATGGCGCGGCTGGGCGCGCTGGCGCTGGCCACCGACCAGACCAGGGTGTTCAACCTTAGCGTTTCGGAGCCCGGATCGCAGATCTTCATGCCGGGCGATTCCCTGGGTTATCACCAGTCCACCCATGAGGAGCCGATCGATCCGGTGCTGGGCTACCAGCCGCGCGTGGCACAATACAATGTCGACACGATGGAATTGTTCGCCATGCTCCTGAAGGAGCTGGACGGGGTTCCCGAAGGCGACGGCACCATTCTGGACCACAGCCTTGTCTTCGCCTTTACCGATCAAAGCTTTGCCAAGATCCATGCCGTGGATGGCCTGCCGATCTTTGTCGCCGGCGGCGCCAGCGGTCGCATGAAGGCGGGTTTCCATGTCGCGGGCGACTCCAGTCCGGTGTCACGCGTCGGCTTGACGATCCAGAAGGCCATGGGCGTGTCCCTCGATGTGTGGGGGAAGGGCTCCATGGAAATCAGGCAGCCCTACACCGATTTGCTGGCGTAAGGCCGCTTCATCTATACGATTGGGTCGCCACGTTAGCCGGGAGTTGTTGTTCGTATGTCTGCGTTGGGTTTTCGCTGCCTTGCCGCGGCGGTGTGTTTCGCGTTTGCTTTCGCCGCCTTCGAGGCTGCCGCCGGCCCGGCAGAGGTCGCCCAGATCAAGCCGCGCCAGGACAAGCTGCGCGACATGGGGGGCGCCCTGAAGGCGATCAATGACGAGATCAAGAAGGGACGGATCGATTGGGACAATACGGTCATCCCCAATGCCCAGACCATCAAGGACCGCAGCGCCTACCTGCTGAACTGGTTTCCCAAGGGCAGCGGACCGGAGTCCGGGAAGAAGACCTATGCCTTGCCGGCCATCTGGCAGAAGAACGACGATTTCATGAAACTGGGCAAGGCGGCACAGGCGGAAGCCGCCAAGTTGAACGATATTGCGCTCAAAAAGGACGAGAATGGGCTGAAGGCGCAAGCGCTGGCGACAGGCAAGGCGTGCAAGGCGTGCCATGACAACTATCGCTCGCCCGACTACGAAAAAGAAAATGAAGACGAGTAGAGCTGGAGCGTTCCATGACTTCGACTGAGGGCCGCATGGAAGCGGCCCTGGCCGACTCGACAGACCTGAGAGTCTGGGACCTGCCAGTGCGCGCCATGCACTGGTTGCTGGTGATCGGGATCGGCGTGTGCTGGTGGACCGGCCTTCACAATGAGCTCGAATATCATCTGTGGAGCGGTTATGCGATTCTGTGGATCGTGCTGATGCGCCTGTATTGGGGACTGGTGGGGTCTTCCACCGCGCGTTTCGTCAACTTTGTTCGCGGGCCCAAAGCCATCCTCGATTATGCCAGCACCCTACACCGGCGCGACACGCCTCACAGCCATGGCCATAACGCCTTGGGAGCGATCAGCATCATCTTGATGCTGGGTCTGGTGCTGGTCGTGGTTGGTCTTGGCCTGTTCGCGGTCGATGTGGATGGGCTCTATTCGGGGCCTCTTTCCAGCTATGTCACCTTCAAGCAGGGCCGCCATCTCGCGCATCAGCACTATTATTGGTTCAATATCCTTCTCTGGGTGATCGGACTGCATCTGGCAGCCGTGTTCTTCTACTTCATCTACAAACGCCAGAATCTCATCGGCCCCATGATTCACGGCAAGCGCCGGGTCGATGGGGGCGATGCCGGTGATGCGCAGATGAAGATTGCGCCATTGTGGCGGTTTGCCATCGGCGGTGTCATCGTCACCGCCATCGTGTATGCCGTGTCAATCGGTTTCTATTTCTAGGACGCGAACAGGAACGGGTGGGAGCATGAAACGCAGTATCGGTACCGGGTTGGCCTTCGCAGCGCTTTGCGCCTCGATAGGGATCTGTTTCGCAGCCGACCCCTCGGCAACGCCGGCCTCGGCGCCGGCCAAGCCCGCACAGACCTCATCCGACACCCTCCCGATGGTGCCGCCGGCCAAGCCGGGCGTTTTCACGGCGACCAAAAAAGGTGCCGACCGCTACCATCTGGTGGTCGCCGGCCACAAATTCACCACCCGCAGCGATATCGAAAAATATCTTGCCTGGCGCGCCGCGGACCTGACCATGGCGGATAAGGCGAGCTGGTTCACATTCGTTGAATCCCGCACCAAAGCCGACACGGCGGCGGTGCCCAAGCGCGATCCTGCCGGCTTGCGCTACAGCTTCCGGATGGAATATTTCCGCCCCGTCTGGCGCTACAAGACCAACGGTTCCCCCGCCTGGAAAAGCTGGAGTCCTTTCGCGGGAGCAGCATTCATAACCGATGATCCCAAAAGCATCACGGATTTCGAGGTCAGCGCCGATATCGTGCTCCACAAGGGTCAGATGGACGACGCCAATCCCCTGGCTTTTGAAGCCGGAGCGGTATCTGATCTGTTGATCAACCAAGTGTCACCGCCGGAATAACCCAAGGATTCGCCATGAAAATTCATCGCCGCGCGTTTACGGAATTGCTCGCAAGTTTGGGGGTGTTCGCGGCTGTGCCCGCGCTTGCCGAAGGCAAGACCGTCGAAGTGTCCATGAAGAACAGTCCCAAAGGCGTGTTCGTGCCGGCATCGGTCAATATCGGCGTCGGCGATACGGTGAAGTGGACCAATCCCGGCGTCATCACCCACACCGTGACCTTCGATCCCGCCCAGGCCGCCACCGCTTCCAATGTCGTGCTGCCGGCCGGCGTGGCGCCGTTCGGTTCCGAAAATATGGAGGAGGACGCCACCTTCAGCCACACATTCACGGTGAAGGGCACCTATAAATATGTCTGCAAGATGCATGAAGCGATGGGAATGGTAGGAACAGTCGTCGTTTCCTAACGCCAGCGGTTGGAAGGAGAGCGTCATGGTCTTGAGAAAACGTCTCATGGTTTGCACGGCGGTCGTGGCGCTCACCGGCGGTACCGCGCTGCCTGCCATGGCGGCTCCCTGGACCCGCGGCTATGTGGTCGGCGCCTATGAATATGCCTTCCGCTATGGCGGGCGGCCCGACTTCACGCGTGGCGCCGAGATCGAACCGGGTGTGGATTGCCCGCATGGCAGTTCCATCCATTTCGCCAATGACGCCCAGACCAAGGTCGCGGTGGCGCGCCAGAAATTCCGTTCCCAGCAGGAGATCGACTGGATTGCCAAACCCCCGGGCCTGGATGACGTGCGGGCGCCGGTGCTGACGCGATTCCATATCTGGAATCGCGCTGTCGCCTATCGCGCCTATAAGCGCGGTATCGAGACTTATGTGAATCCCTGGGCGGCGGACGATCCCGGCCAGCCGCAGGTGACCAGCCGCATCGGCGATGGCTTCAACCTGGACGGCAAGGTCGGCGCCCATGACTTTGTCAGCCCCGATGGCGAAAAAGGCATCGACAACGCGCTCTATCGTGCCTGGGGCTGCGATGCCCCCTGGCGCGGCAATGGCAATGCCACCTTGGACCTGCGCGCCAACGACAAGATGCAAGAGGGTCTCTACACCATGGTGATCCGGGTTTCCGGAAACCAGGACCCGATGAATGACAGTGACGCGACGGTGGAGATCGGTTATTCGCCGGACAAGATCGTCAAGGATGCCCGCGGCGGCATCGCGGTCGATTATTCCTACCGCATCCTGACATCCGGCCAGTACACCAAGCTCAAGGCCAAGGTCAAAGACGGTGTGGTGGAGACCGAGCAGGTGGAACATCTGCACACGCCGCGCATCGCCTGGTTCTACGACCAGACCGGCGATACCAACTTCACCAAGGGCAAGATCCGGTTGAACATGGCGCCCGATGGCTTGAGCGGCACCGGCCTGATCGGCGGCTATCGCAACTGGCGCGAGCTTTATACCGAAAACACTTTTGCCCAGGATGGCGGACAGCAAGGCATCCGCGAACATGAGGACCATGTTTCGCTTTATTACGCACTGCGCCGCAATGCCGATGGCATGTACAACGAAAAGACCGGCAAGTATGACGGCATTTCGTCTGTCTATCGCATCAAGATGGCTTCGGCCTATGTGGTCGACCCCGACAAGCCGATGGACATTCCCAAGCTGACGCTGGACGAGGAGCGCATGCAGGCCTTCCAGGCGATCAAGGCCAACACCATCAAGGGCATTGAGACCCTGGTGCCGCAACCGGTTCCGCCCGGCACCACCGAAGCGGCGGTGGGATCTTTCGAGCATGATATCGCCGATCTGCCCAGCAAGGATTTCTTCATCAACACGCTGGACCGGCCGCACTACGCCAATGAGGACAAGGACGGCATTCCGCCCTGGATGCGCCGGCGCCGTGGCACCCCGGCGGCCCCGCAGTCGCAACCCCAGCAGCAGCAAAAGCCGCAGCAGCAGGTGCGCAACGAAGAGCCTGCCGCGGTGGCGCAAAAGCAATGACCATCCGGGCGGCCGCAAAACCGGTTTTGGCCGCCGCAGCCCTGACCCTACTCTGCGGCACCGCGCCCGCGCGGGCGGCGTTTGACGCGACCTTGCCCTATCCGGCCGAAGTGGCTTTGTCCGAGGTGGGCGACAAGGGCTATGTCTTTGTGCGCTTTCCCGGCGCCCAGCGGCTCTACACCTATGACGAGGATCGCGCCGGGCGTTCCTTCTGCAACGAAGGTTGCGACAGCGCCCATCCGCCGATCCTGGCGCCCGCCGACGCCAAGCCCTTGGGAGACTGGACGGTCATCCGGCGCGACAGCGGCCAAATGCAATGGGCCTATCACGGTCATCCCGTCTACACGCTTTTCCACGACGCGCCCAACGCGCCGCACGGGGACGGCGAGGGCGGGGTATGGCATCTGCTGCCCTATGAGAAATAGCCACCCTATGCGGCGCACGGTACTGGCGGCGGGTGCGAGCCTGTTGGCCTTGCCGGCTTGGGCTGCTACCAGGCGCATCGTCACGGTTGTGGGGACGGGGGTCCAGGGTTTTGCGGCGGACGGCGAATCCGCCAAGACCGCCAAGCTCGACCAACCTTATGGCGTGCTGGTCGGCCCGGACGGGGCGTTGTACTGGGCCGATTTCGGCAGCAACCGTGTGCTGCGCGTCCAGTCGGGCAAAGTCTCTGCCGTGGCGGGCAATGGCATGAAAGGCCATGAAGGTGATGGCGGGAACGCCATGCAAGCCGAGCTCAACGCGCCCCATGAGGTGCGCTTTGACAGCAAGGCCAATATGCTGATCGCCGAGCGCGACGCCAATGTGGTGCGCTTTGTCGACCGAAACACCGGCCGCGTCTCCACCCTGGTCGGCACCGGCATGCCCGGCTTCGGCGGTGATTCAGGCCCGGCCAACAAAGCGCAGCTCAAACAGCCTCACAGCATCGCGCTGGACCGCAACGACAATCTTTATATCTGCGACATCCAGAACAATCGCGTGCGGCGCCGCGATGCCGCCAGCGGAATCCTGACCACTTTCGCGGGAAACGGCGAGACCGCAGACACGCCGGAGGAAGCGCCGCTGACGGCGCCCTTGCATGGGCCGCGTTCCATCGACATCGCGCCCGACGGCACGATGTATCTCATCCTGCGTGAAGGCAACAAAGTCTATAGCATCGATCCGCAGCGAAAGATTCTGAAGCACATCGCCGGCACGGGCGCCAAGGGCTATAGCGGTGACGGCGGTCCTGCACGCGATTCCACATGGAATGGACCCAAGGGCATTGTCTATGCGCCCGACCACAGCCTGTATGTTTCCGACACCGAAAACCATGTGATCCGCCGGATTTCCTTGTCGGAGGGGACGGTGTCCACGGTGGTGGGGACCGGCACCCGCGGCGACGGCGCCGAAGGCGATCCGCTCGCCTGTGCCCTGGCGCGGCCGCATGGCGTCTGCATCCATGACGGCACGCTTTATATCGGCGATTCCGAGAATTACCGCATTCGCGCAATAAAGCTCTGACGCGGTTTTCTAGTAGCCCGAAGCCTGTGCCTTGGCCGGCGATGGCTCGCTGCTGGCAGTCTGTGCTTCCGGCCTCATCGGGCGGACTTCCGGTTCAATGATGCGGGTGGTGGTGGCGACAAGAAATCGCGCCCGTTCGGTCATGGCCTTGTCGCCGCCGGGATAAGGCGGCTGGTCCACGGCAATGGGAGCCGGCGGATCGACCACAAAGGCAGGTTTGGCGGTAAAGCGAAACGCCGCGGAAATGGCGGTGTTGCGTCCGGTCTTGGGATCGGGAATGCCGTCGGCATTGCGCTTGAGCGCGTAGTACATCGAGATCTGGTTCTCGTGATAATAGGTCTCCCGCGTGGCGCCCCCCGATGGAATGTTGAAGGTGTCGCGGGCATAGACCTCGCGCCAATCGCGATATCCCCCCACCAGGCCCGACAAGCCGCCATCCTTGTTCATCACCAGGCGCACACGCCCTTTCTGGAACAGCGCTTCGCCGCGATTGGTCTCGCCCCAGGAAAAGGCCGGCAGGCGCACATCGGCCTGTTCGGTCTCCAACACGCCACTGCGAATGCGCGCCTTCAGCCTGGTATATTGCTCGGTCTTGACGATCCGGAAGGAAACATCCCGGACGATGTTGCCCATCGGGTCTTTGACGACATGGTCAGGGGAATAGGCCACTTCGAAGGTCACATGATCGTCGTTCATGGGATCGGCATTGCCCGAAACCCGGATGACCATGGTGTAGAGTCCATCCAGCATCTTGTCGTTGGCACGCTGGCTGAGATAGGCGTGATAGGGCGTGCCGCGATAGGACATGATGCAGCCCCAGGCGCGGTAAAAGGCGTTATCGACGCCGCGCTCTCCGCCGGGGCTGGTGAATCCGCCGGTTTTGGCATTGCCGTCCAGGTCGAAGCCCTCGGCGATCTTGCCTGTGACCTGCTGCATACCGGCATCAGGCGCCGTGAAGGGATTGATGTAGCTGTCAATGTCCCTGCGGAAGCCGCGATGCTGCATGGCCGGGGAGATGACCTTCTCGCCTTCGCCGCCCGCCGATACCGGCAAGGTCAGCTTTGCGACTTCGGCATCGGTCCTCCAGCTGGTTTTCAGGACGGTCTTGTAGTCCAGGATGGGGATCGTCCCCTTGGGGCAATCCGACCCCGGCGCTTCGGTGCCGCCGCGGCCGCCGTAGTAGAAAGCTGGTTCGTAATTATCCACCACAAAGCCGCGTACCCAGGGCGCGGCCAAAGCGGGGCTCGCCGTCACCACCAGCACGGATGCGACCAGCAATTGCTTTCTCAGGGGGACCATGTCCGGCGTAACCTCAAGGCAGAGGGGAAATCACCGGCAGGGATAATAGCCGATCTCCAGGCCGGCTGTACCGATCCCAAGAGGCTGGGCGCGCATTTGGTGCGCCGCACAAATTCAGGAACAATGGGCGGTTTGTCCTGGGCGGCAAGAAGCCGTACCGTCCTGGGCGCATAAACGGGTGGAATTATGCGAACGGGCGCAAAAACATTGCTGTTCCTGACCGGGCTGTGGCTTGTCGTCGCCCAGGTCCCTGCCTTCGCGGCCCAGGCGCCTTATCTTGCCGGGCTGAGGCGGCTCACGGAAACCCAATACCGCAATTCCATTGCCGACATTTTCGGCCCCGCCATTGTGGTGCAGGGACGATTCGAACCGGACCGCCGCATTGGCGGCCTGCTGGCCGCCAGCGGCACGACCCTCTCAATCACGCCCTCGGGATTTGAAGGCTATGCCAAGATCGCCGACAGCATCGCCAAGCAAGTGGTGGACGAAAAAAACCGCGCGAAATTGCTTGCCTGCACGCCGAAATCCGCCACTGCGCCGGACCGCGCCTGCGCCAGCCGGATCCTGGAACACTACGGCTTGCTGTTGTTCCGCCGGCCGCTCGGCGCCGATGAACTGAAAGCACGGTTGGACGCCGCCGAGGCTACCACCAAACTGTCGGGCAATTTCTACATCGGCATCCGCTACAGCCTGACGACGCTGCTGTCGGCACCCGATTTCCTGTTCCGCCCGGAGATGGCCGTGGCGAAGGGAAAAGATTTCACCCTGGACGGCTATAGCCGCGCGGCCCGGCTCAGCTATCTCTTATGGGACACCACACCCGATCCGGCATTGCTGGACGCCGCCCGTTCGGGCGCCTTAGATACCGATTCCGGCGTGAAAGAGCAGGTGGCCCGCTTGATGGCGAGCCCGCGCCTCGAATCCGGAATGCGAAGTTTTTTCAGCGATTTCCTGGAACTGGACACGCTTGGCACGATCACCAAGGATCCGACGATCTATCCGAAATATAGCGATGAGGTCGCCGCATCCGCCCGCGAAGAGACGTTACGCACTACCATCGACCTGACGTTGAAACAAGACGGTGATTTCCGGGACCTGTTCACCACGCGCAAGACTTTCATCAACCGGTCGCTCGCCTGGGTCTATGCTGTGCCCTACAATCTCAGCGGCGAATGGATGCCTTACGAATTTCGCGAAGGCGACGGCCGCAGCGGTATCGTCAGCCAGGCTTCGATGCTGAGCATGTTTTCCCATCCCGGGCGCAGTTCGCCTACCAAACGCGGCGTCGCCTTGATGGATATCTTCCTGTGCGAGCCAACGCCGACGCCGCCGGCGAATGTCGATTTTTCCATCGTCAATGACACCAACAACCCCAAGCTTCGCACCGTGCGCGACCGGCTGAACGCCCATGCCACCACGCCGACTTGTGCCTCGTGCCATACTCATAGCGATCCGATCGGCTTGACCTTGGAGCAATTCGACAGCATCGGGGAGCGCCGTCTGAAGGACGATGGCCGCGATATCGATGTTTCGGCCGTGATGGCCGGAAAGCACTTCGCTGGCGCGGCCGGACTGGGCCAGTATCTGCACGACAATCCTAAAGTGCCGGCCTGTTTTGTCCGCAAACTCTATGCCTATGGCACCGGCGCCAGCAGCGAAGATGTGGAAAAGGGCACCATTCAACCATTTCTGGATGGCTTTATCGCCGGTGGGTATCGGCTTGCATCGCTGCTGAAAGCCATCGCCACCAACCCGCAATTCTTCGGCGCGCCGCCGCCTGCCGCCAATCCATCGAAACTGTCCATGAACACTACGGCTCGCTAACGAGGGCATGCCATGATTTTCACCCGCCGTTTTCTGTTACGTGGTCTGTTCCAGGGTTCGGCAGCAACCATGGCGCTGCCCTTTCTGGACTGCTTTCTGGATGGCAAGGGCGAGGCGCTTGCCGCCACAGGGCGGGCAATCCCCACCCGCTTTGGCACGTTCTTTTGGGGCTGCGGCCTGACCAAGGCGCTCTATCTGCCCAAGAGCGCCGGCGCCAATTACGAGGACACGCCGCAACTGGCGTCCTTGAAGCCCTACAAGGGCAAGTTCAATCTGCTCAGCGGCTTTCGGGCCTATGTCGATGACAAGCCCAATATCCAGCATTGGACCGGCAATGCGGCGATCACCACCGGCATCGCCCCGGCCGAAGACACCAAGTTCGACGCCAAGACCATAGACCAGACCATCGCGGACAACATCGCCCAAGGCGCGCGGTTCCGCTCGGTCGAAATATCCTGCTGTGGCAACAAGCGCGAAAGCTATTCCAGCCTGGGCGGCAGCAACATCAATCCGCCGGAAATTTCTCCGCTTGGCCTTTACACCCGCTTGTTCGGCCCGGGCTTCCAGGACCCGTCGAAAGGCGATTGGAAGCCCAATCCCGAAATCCTGTTGCAACAAAGCGTGCTGTCGGTGGTGGCCGATGACCGCAAGCTTCTGTCGAAAGGCGTCGGCGCCGGCGATCGCGCACGGCTGGACGAGTATTTCACGTCGGTGCGCGAGCTCGAGAAAACCTTGCAGGTGGAATTGCAGCGGCCCGAAATCACCGCGCAGGTGGAAATCCCAACCGCTCCGGAAGAGATGCCGATGAACAAGGCGGTGCCCAATCTCCGCCGGGTGACACCGATCCTGGCCAGGCTGCTCGCACTAGGCTTGGCGACCGACCAGACGCGGGTGTTCAACATGGCCTTTTCCGAACCGGCCTCGACCATCTATGTGCCGGGCGATTCCCGTCCGTTCCATCAATCGACCCATGAAGAGCCGGTGGATGAGACCGTCGGCTACCAGCCTATCACCTCGAAATTCAGCACTTACAGCATGGAAGGCTTTGCCACGTTGCTGGAGGCGCTGGATGGGATCAAGGAAGGCAATGGCACCCTGCTGGATCACAGTCTGGTATTTGCCTACACCGATACCAGCAACGCCAAGCTCCATGCGGTCGACGGTATTCCCATGATCCTTGCCGGTTCGGCCAGCGCACGGCTGAAAACCGGCATCCATTATGCCGGCGCCAGCACCTCCGTGGCGCGGGTGGGGCTGACCGTACAGCAGGCCATGGGCTTGTCCGTGGATCGCTGGGGCACGGACTCCAACATGACCAATAAGCCGATCTCTGAAATCTTGGCCTAGCTAGGCGCGGGTCTTTTGTGCCCTGAGTTCGTCGCGCCGTCGCTCATGTACGTCTTGTACACATCGCTCGGCGCTCCTGCTCAGGTCACAAAATCCCTCGCGCCTTGAGTCCAATGCCGAATGGCAATAGCAAGGGGGCTTATAAATACATAGTAAGTAGTGTTAAATACAGGATGAGGCGGAAAAACTGCCGCGCCGCAGGACGTTCCTGCTACGTCCGCAACTCCTGGGCCGTGCGGAAAAGGCCTCCGGCGCGACTGTAAGATTTTTGTAAAGCCCGGTGTTGCCCCTGCGGATTCAGGCGTAGCCTTCCGGCGATTGCTTCGGATACGGCGGGGACCTTATGCGCAAGCTTCTTTCCTATCTTTTGGCCGGCTCGTCGCTGGGCTTGGGTTTCGCCGCGGGAGCGGTCCAGCCGGCCTCGGCGGCCCCTTGGGTCCGGGGCTATGTGGTGGGCGCCTATGAATATGCCTTCCGCTATGGCGGGCGTGCCGGTTATGCGCATACCGGCGAAATCGAACCGGGGGTGGATTGCCCGCATGGCAGTACCACCCATTTTGCCAATCCCGAGAACACCAAGATTGCCGTGGCGCGGCAGAAATTCCGCTCGCAGCGAGAGATCGACTGGATCTCCGTCCCGCCGGGATTGGAGCAGGCCCGCTCGCCCCTGGGCGCGCGCTTCAGCATCTGGAATCGCGCCATCGCCTATCGCGGCTACAAGCGCGGCATCGAGACCTATGTCAATCCCTGGGCGGCGGACGATCCCGGCCAGCCGCAGGTCACTGGCCGTATCGGGGATGGTTTCAACCTGGACGGCAAGGTCGGGCCCGGCGACTTTGTCAGCCCGGACGGCGAGAAGGGCATCGACAATGCGCTGTACCGCGCCTGGGGCTGCGATGCGCCCTGGCGCGGCAATGGCAACGCCACCTTGGACATGCGCGCCAACGACAAGATGCAGGAGGGTCTCTACACCATGGTGATCCGGATTTCCGGAAACCAGGACCCGATGAACGACAATGACGCCATGGTGGAGATCGGTTACTCGCCGGACAAGATCGTCAAGGATGCGCGGGCGGGAATCGCGATGGACTATTCCTACCGCATTTTGCGGTCGGCCCAGTACACCAGGCTGAAAGCGACCATCAAGAACGGCGTGGCGGAGACCGAGCAGGTCGAGCATCTGCACACCCCGCGCATCGCCTGGTTCTATGACCAGACCGGTGACACCAACTTCACCAAGGGCCGGATCAGGCTGAATATCACGCCCGATGGTCTCGGCGGTTCGGGCCTGATCGGCGGCTACCGTAATTGGCGCGATCTCTATGCCGAGAATACCTTC
>DATBCP010000541.1:0-2515 GCA_036270435.1 Rhizomicrobium sp.
GCGGAAGCCGTGGCGCGTGCTGTGCAGGCGCTGGGCGAGCGGACGGAAGCCTCTCCCCTGATCCGTGAGGCGCTGAAAGGCATGGCAAGGTGACGCCCATAAAAAGCGAGCATCTCACGCCCGAACGCAGCCAGGACGACACGCTGGAGGCCTCACTGCGCCCCAAACGGTTGGCGGACTTTGTCGGCCAGGCCCAGGCGCGGGAAAATCTCTCGGTCTTTATCGATGCCGCCCGCGCCCGGGGCGAAGCGCTGGACCATGTGCTGTTCTACGGGCCGCCCGGATTGGGCAAGACCACCCTGGCCCAGATCGTGGCGCGCGAATTGGGGGTGAATTTCCGATCCACCTCCGGACCGGTGCTGGCCAAGGCGGGCGATCTTGCCGCCATCCTCACCAACCTGGAGCCGCGCGACGTCCTGTTCATCGATGAAATCCATCGCCTCAATCCCGCGGTGGAGGAAATCCTCTATCCCGCGATGGAGGATTATGAACTCGACCTGGTGATCGGGGAGGGTCCCGCCGCGCGGTCGGTGAAGATCCAGCTGGCGCCTTTCACCCTGGTCGGGGCGACAACGCGCTCAGGTCTGATCACCACGCCCTTGCGCGACCGTTTCGGCATTCCGGTGCGGCTCAACTTCTATACGCCGGACGAATTGCTGGCGATCGTGGAGCGCGGCGCGCGGGTGTTGGATTTCGCCTTGACCAAGGATGGCGCGCGCGAAATTGCCGCCCGCGCGCGAGGGACCCCGCGCATCGCGGGCCGCCTGCTCAAGCGGGTGCGCGATTTTGCCTCTGTCGCAAAGCATGCGACCGTCGATGCCAAAATCGCCGACGCCGCGCTGACCCGGCTGGAAGTCGATGCCAAAGGGCTGGACGGTTTCGATCGCCGCTATTTGTCCCTGATCGCGGAGAATTTCGGCGGCGGGCCGGTGGGGATTGAAACCATCGCCGCCGCGCTGGGCGAGGCGCGTGACGCCATCGAGGAAATCATCGAGCCGTATCTGATGCAGCAGGGCTTTGTGCAACGCACGCCGCGCGGCCGCGTTCTGGCAGGGGCCGCCTATGGCCATCTGGGTCTTGCGGCGCCACCTGCCACGGCCATTCAGACCGGCCTGTTCGCGGGCGATGACGAATGATTCCGCTATTGGAAACCGGACGGCTGCGACTTCGCGGCTATGAACTTTCGGATTTTCCCGCCCATGCCGCGATCTGGGCCCATCCCCGCACCACCCGTGATTTCGAGGGCTATGGGTACGACGAGGAAATGTGCTGGCTGAGGTTCCAGCGCAACATCGGCCAGTGGTACTTTTTCGGCTATGGCATGTGGGCCGTCGCGGAGAAGGACAGTGACCGTTATATCGGCGCCGTCGGCTTCATGCAGGCCAAGCGCGCGATCGATGTGCCGTATCGCGACGCGCCGGAAGCGGCCTGGGTGATCGCGCCGGGCCGCCACGGGCAAGGACTGGCGCGCGAGGCCCTGAGCGCCGCCTTCGCCTGGGCCGATGGACATATCGACGCGCAAGAGACCTGGTGCATGATCAATCCGCCCAACGAAATTTCCCGCAAGGTGGCGGCCCGCTTCGGCTTTCGCCGGGGACAGGATTCTCACTATAAGGGCAAACCCATGGAAACCTATCTGCGCGCCCGAGGGGCGGCATGAGCGGTCTCAAGGGCCTAGGCAGCTTCGACGGCAAGACCCACATCCTGCCGATCAGTATCTATTACGAAGACACCGACCTGTCCGGCGTGGTCTATCACGCCAATTACTTGCGCTATATGGAACGGGGACGGACCGAGTTTTTCCGCATGGCCGGCATCTCGCGCGCCAGGCTCCAGGATGAAGAGCCCACCGCCTGGACCATCCGGCGCATCACGGTGGAGTATTTCCGGCCCGCGCGGTTGGACGACCAGATCGCGGTGCATTCGGTCCTGACGGAAGTTTCCGGCGCCCGCCTGAAGGTGCTGCAACGGGTTCGACATGGCGAAACCCTGCTGGTCGAGGGGCGGATCGAAGCCTGTATCACCACGTTAACGGGAAAGCCGCGCCGCCTGCCCAAAATAGTGTCTGAGACTCTTGCGCCTTTTGTTGTCGCGGATGAAACTTGAAGCCATTCGCCAAATTTCGGACAAGATCGCCCGCCATTAGCCACAGAGCGCGTTGGCGCCAAAAGGTTTTTCCATGATCAAGCCCATTGTCGCCGCTTTCTTGATTCTGGCCGCCACGCCTGCCATTCCACGCGTTGAATCACAGGCTTGGGCGCAGAATGCGCCCGCCGCCGCGCCGGTGGGACCGCAGGCCGAGACCCAGTCCCTGGCCGCGCCGCCGGGGGCTGCCGCTTCCACCGCGCCCGGCATGGGCGACGCGTTGACGGCGAATTTCTCCATCGTCTCGATGATCCGGCGCGCTGACATTGTGGTGCAGGTGGTGATGGGGCTGCTGCTGCTGGCCTCGCTATGGTCCTGGACCATCATCTTCAGCAAGATCGTGTTGATGTCCGGCCTCAAGCGCAAGGCG
>DATBCP010000542.1:0-8577 GCA_036270435.1 Rhizomicrobium sp.
GTGGATCAACTATCTCAGGCGCATCGCGGCCGCCTATCGCAGCGGCCATTATGCCATCCGTCCCGACCTGGCGGAGGCCCCGGTCGAGTTCAAGCTGTTGGGCGATGCGCTCAGCGAGATGGCGGAAGGCATTCAGGACCGTGACCGCCGCCTGCGCGAGGCGGTGGAGGTCAAGACCACGCTGATCAAGGAAATCCACCACCGGGTGAAGAACAATCTGCAGATCGTGATGAGCCTGCTCTCAATCCAGGCCAACCAGGTGCGGGACCTGGTCGCCAAGGATGCGCTGCTGCAGGCCCAGACCCGGATCAATGCGCTGGCCCTGGTGCACCGCATCCTCAACGAGCTGGAAGACCAGAGCACCTTGGACATCAAGCAGCTGCTGGAAGAGCTCAGCCACCAGATCGCCGGCGGCATGAGCAACGACAATGTGCGGGTTGAAGTGGATGTTGCCAGTCGGGTGGTGTCGGGCAGCGTGGCGGTGGCTCTGGCCCTGTTCACGGTCGAGGCCCTGACCAACATCTTCAAGCATGCCTTCCCGGAGGAGCGGGAGGGCGTGATCCGGGTCGCCATGGCCCCGGTACCCGGCGGCAAATTGAAGCTCTCCATTTCCGATGACGGGTTGGGCTTTGCCATGAGCGGCACCGGGCGCAGCGTGGGCAGCCGGCTGATCAAGACTTTTGGGCTGCAATTGGGGGGCGTTTCCAGCGTCCACTCCGAGCCTGGCAAAGGCACGGTGGTGGATCTGGTCTTCCCCGATCCTGACCTCAGGCAGGATGAAGCGGCGCAGTAGATCTCCCTTAGCGCGCGGCGCTAGTCTGACATTCCCGGCCTCGCGGCGCGCTTAAGCGCACGCCGCTGCGGCGTTCGGCCGGGCGAAGGGTCCACTGGACCCTTCGCTTTTCCGGCCTCACCCTGGTCTTCCCCGATCCTGATCTCAGGCAGGATGAAGCGGCGCAGTAGGGCCTCCAGCCTCCGTCACACAGTCCGGGCCGGAATGGCTGCACAGTCATGCGTTTTGGGCTGTTTTCGCTGCGCGCCGGATGCTTATGTTTCGCTTGGCTTAATGCGCGCGATCTGGTGGATCGCGCGAATCGCAAATCAGCAGGATAGAGGGACATGGCGGACAGTTTCGACGCAATCGTAATCGGGGGCGGACCCGGCGGCTATAACGCGGCGATCCGCCTGGGCCAGCTGGGCCTCACCAGCGCCTGCATCGACAAGCGCGGCACCTTCGGCGGTACCTGCCTGAATATCGGCTGCATCCCTTCCAAGGCGCTGCTGCACGCCAGCGAACGCTTCCATGAAGCGCAGACGGATTTCGTCAAGCTGGGCATCAAGGCCAAGATCGATTTGGACTTGCCCCAAATGATGGTGCAGAAGACCAAGGTGGTCGGCGAGCTGACCCGCGGCGTGGAATTCCTGCTCAAAAAGGCCAAGAGCGAAGCCATCGTCGGTGATGCCCGCATCACCGGGCCGGGCAAGGTCGACGTGAAGTTGCCCGACGGCAAGACCCGTTCTCTGACCTGCAAGCACATCATCATCGCCACCGGCTCCGATGTCGCACCGCTGCCGGGCGTCACCCTGGATGAAAAGCAGATCGTCTCGTCCACCGGCGCGCTGTCGCTTCCCTCGGTGCCCAAGAAGCTGTTGGTGGTGGGTGCGGGCGTGATCGGCCTGGAACTGGGGTCGGTCTGGGGCCGGCTGGGCGCAGAGGTGACGGTGGTGGAATTCCTCGACCGCGTCACCCCGGGCATCGACCTGGAAATCTCCAAGACCTTCCAGCGCATTCTCACCAAGCAGGGCTTCATCTTCCATCTTTCCACCAAGGTGACCGGGGTGGAGAAGAAAGGTGGCGCGCTCAAAGTGACCGTCGAACCGGTGGCGGGCGGCGACAAGCAGATACTGGATGCGGACGTGGTGCTGGTCGCCATCGGCCGCATTCCCTACACAGAGGGCCTGGGGCTAAAGGAGGTCGGCGTGGCGCTGGACAGGCGCGGACGCGTCCTTACCGATCCTCATTTCCGCACCAATGTGGCGGGCATCTATGCCATCGGCGATTGCCGCGAAGGCGTGATGCTGGCGCACAAGGCCGAGGATGAGGCCGTGGCCTGCGCTGAAATCATTGCCGGCAGGGCCGGGCATGTGAATTACGACGCCATTCCGTCGGTGATCTACACCTTCCCCGAAGTCGCCACCGTCGGCAAATCGGAAGAAGAGCTCAAGGCGGCGGGCATTGCCTACAAGGTCGGCAAATTCCCCTTCACCGCCAACGCCCGCGCCAAGACCATCGCCGCCACCGAAGGCATGGTGAAGATCCTGGCCGATGCCAAGACCGACAAGGTCCTGGGCTGCGCCATTGTCGGGCCCGAGGCCGGCAACCTGGTCGCCGAAGTGGTGCTGGCGATGGAGTTCGGCGCCTCTTCGGAGGACATTGCCCGCACGACACATTCGCATCCGACACTTACCGAAGCCGTTCGCCAAGCGGCTATGGGTGTGGAAGGCTGGACCATGCAGATGTGATCTGCGCGGGCCTTTTGTCCTCTGAGTGCGTCGCGAGGTCGCTCATGGGCTGCTTGCCCACATCGCTCCCTCGCTCCTGCTCAGATGACAAAATTCCTCGCGCAGATCCGTACTCGGGAATGGTGCGATGGATAGTCGGCTTCTTGTCGAGCGCTTCTATGGCGAGATCTGGAATCGCCGCGACTATGCCGTCGCCGATCAGATACTCGCGGCGGATTTCCGCTTTCGCGGGTCGCTGGGCAGCGAGACCATCGGCGTTCCCGCCTTTCTTGCCTATGTGGATGCGGTGCATGCCGTGTTGGAAAATTATCGTTGCACAATCGAAGAACTGATCGCCGATGAGCATCGCGCTTCGGCGCGCCTGCTGTTTGCCGGCCGGCATCGCGGTTCCTTGTTGGGAGTGGCGGCAACTGGTCGCGAAGTCGCTTGGGCCGGCGCGGCGTTCTTCACGATCACACGCGACCGCATCGAGTCCTTATGGGTGTTGGGCGATATCGCCGGACTGAAGCAACAGCTGGGCGTTACCGGCGAACCGTCGTTGTGACGCCTTCTATTCGCCGCTCAGAGCATGCTCACCAGATAGGTGAAGATGCCGATGCCTACGAAAAAACCTACCCAGGTCAGGCAGAATTTGAAGGCGCAGACATTGGTTTCGTGGGCCGAGCGGTGATCAACAATGGCCATGGCCAAACTCCCGCGGATAAGGCTCCCGCTGATACAGCGCGAATCCTAGACCCATTCGCCTGAAGCGAGAATGAACAATTCATCCCGCGGCGCAGCAATCCTTCAGGACATGGGCAGTCGCACATGTTCCGGCCGCACACCCATGCCGATAAAGCGTGCCGGGAACTGACGCAGCCAAGGCCAGTGATCCAACGCTTTTATGATGAACGGTGGTTCGGGCGTCCGCGTCGCTGCCAGGGTAGGCGCCAGCAGGCGTTTTTGCGCCGCAACCTGGAAAGCCTGGATCACCTTGGTGGGAAATTGCCGCCGCGCCTGCACCTTCGCCAGAGTCTCCAGCAAGGGTGCGCCTTGTTTCAGCGCCGGCGCCAGGATGTTTGCCGCCGCGACCGCATCCTGGATCGCCAGGTTTATGCCCACCCCGCCCACCGGCGACATGGCATGCGCGGCATCGCCGATGCATAACAAGCCGGCGCGCGCCCATCTCTCCAACCGGTTCACCGTCACGGTCAAAAGCCTGACCTGGTCGAAATCGGTGATGGCCTCGTCCACCCGGCCGGCGGCAAAACCGGCAATGTCTTTCAGCCGGTCGCGGAATTTGGCCAAGCCCTCGGCCCTGATCGTTTCGAAGCCGTCCTTGGGTATCAGATAAGCGCACTGCCAATAATCGGTGCGATAGATCATCACGAAAATCTGCCCGCCCTTGACCCTGCCGATCAGGTCGGCGGGATCGCCCGGCTTGACCGGCAGACTGAGCCACAACACATCAAACGGCGCGCCCAGGTCCATCAAGGGGAGGCCGGATTTCTCCCGCAGGACCGAATGTCGGCCGTCGGCGGCGATGGTCAGATCCGCCGTGATCCTGAGATCCTCATTCTGCCCATGTGCCACCACGCCGCGGATGCATCCGCCTTGTTCGATCAGGTCGGTCGCTTCGGTCCGCATCATGAGATGGAAATTGGGCAGCCGCCTTGCCTGCCCGGCCAGGAAGTCCAGAAAGTCCCATTGCGGCATCAGGGCGATGAATTTGCAGCTGATGGGCAGGCGCGAGAAATCGCCGACGGTAAAGCGTTGTTCGCCGATCTCCAGATTTGCGGTGCGGATTTTGGTGTGCGGCAGTTTGAGGAAATCCTCGAGCAGCCCCAATTCCCGCATGATCTCTAGGGTTGAGGGATGCACCGTGTCGCCGCGGAAATCGCGCAGGAAGTCGGCATGCTTTTCCAGCACCGTGACGTCCAGTCCGGCGCGTGCCAGCAGGGTGCCGCACATGATCCCTGCGGGGCCGCCGCCGGTGATTACACATCTGGTGGAAATGCTTCCCAGCGGGTTCCCCTTGTTCTAACCTTTCACCATGCGCCCCAATCGTATTCGCCAATTATGGGCCAACGGCAAGCCGGCCTTGAACTGCTGGATCACCCTGCCCGGCACCCTGGCCGCTGAAATGCTGGCACATCAGGGCTGGGACAGCTTGACGGTGGATTTGCAGCATGGCGGCAGTGATTTCGTCTCCATGTGCGCCATGTTTGCCGCCATCTCCACCACCGAGACCGTGCCCTTGATGCGGGTGGACTGGAATACGCCCGGCGATGTGATGCGGGCCCTGGATGCCGGCGCCTATGGCGTGATCTGCCCCAACGTGGAAAGTGTGGAGGAATGCCAGCGCTTTGTGGGCGCCTGCCGCTATCCGCCGCAGGGCTATCGCAGCTTCGGGCCCAAGCGCGGCCTGCTCTATGGCGGGCCGGATTATGTCCATCATGCCAATGAGACATTGCTCGCCATCATCCAGATCGAAACCCTGAAAGGGTTGGAGCGGGTGGACGAGATCGCCCAGGTCAAGGGGCTGGATATGCTGTATGTCGGTCCTTCGGATTTGGGCCTGGCGCTGGGGCGGGAGGCACGGCAGAACCAGACGGATCCGGTGGTGATGCAAGCGGTCGACCGTATTCTGACGGCGGCGAAAAAGGCCGGCCTGCATGCCGGCATGCATTGCACCAGTGCCGAATATGCGCGTGAGATGATCGCCAAGGGGTTCGATTTCGTCACGGTCATTTCGGACGAAAACCTGTTGGCACGCGGCGCGGCGGAGCGGGCGAAGCTGAGCTGAACGCATGAACGGGGCGGCCATGAATGGGGCAGAGAGTCTGGTCCATACGCTGGCGGATGCCGGCATCGAGATTTGTTTCGGCAATCCGGGCACCTCGGAAATGCATGTCGTCGCGGCCCTGGACCGCGAGCCCAGGATGCGCGGGGTGTTGTGCCTGTTCGAAGGCGTGGCCGCCGGTGCCGCCGACGGCTATGCCCGCATGACCGGCAAGCCCGCGGCGACTCTTCTGCATCTGGGTCCCGGCTTCGCCAATGCCATTTCCTTCCTGCACAATGCGCGCAAGGGCGGCCAGCCGGTGGTCAATATCGTGGGCGATCACGCGACCAGCCATGCCCGCTACATCCAGGCACCGCTGACGTCCGACATCATGGCGATCACCGGCTCGGTCTCGGACTGGCGGCATCAAAGCAAGTCGGCGAATGAGGTGGCCGGCGATGGCGCGCGTGCCGTCCAGGCGGCGCGGTCGGCACCGGGCCATATCGCGACCTTGGTCCTGCCGGCGGACGCGGCTTGGAGCGAGGGATGCGGGCCTGCGCGCGCCCTGCCGGTGACACCGCCCAGGCCGGTCGAGGGCGTCGTGATCGATGCCATCGCGGCCGCTTTGACCAACGGCAAGCGCAGCGCGCTGTTGATGCGCGGCGCCTGCCTGCAAGCCGCAGGCGTGGAAACCGCAGGCCGGATCGCCCGCCAGACCGGGGCGCGCTTGCTGCATGACTATTTCACCCCGCGCGTTACGCGGGGCGAGGGTTTGCCCGAGGTGGAACGCATTCCCTATTTCTCCGAGCAGATCGTGGAATGCCTCAAGGGCCTGGAGCAGATCGTTCTGGTGGGCGCGCCCGCGCCGGTGACGTTCTTCGCCTATCCCGACAAGCCCAGCTGGGTGACGCCGGAAGGCTGTGCGCTTTTGACCTTGGCCGAGCCGCAAGACGATGCGGTGGGCGCGCTCCATGCGCTGGCGCAAGCCTTGGGTGCGCACCAGCCGGGGCCTGCGGTCCGGCGTGTGATCCCCGACCTTCCAGCGCCGGCGGCACTCGATCCGGACAGCATGGGCGCCATCATCGCCCGGCTGATGCCGGAAAACGCCATCGTCTCCGACGATTCCCTCACCGCGGGACCGGGCCTGCACAAACATCTGCGCCATGGCCCCTGCCATGACTGGCTGATCTTGACCGGCGGCGCCATCGGGCACGCGCCACCCATGGCGGTGGGCGCGGCACTGGCCTGTCCGGGGCGCAAGGTGATTGCGATTTCGGGCGATGGCGCGGCGATGTATGCGCCGCAATCGCTGTGGACCATGGCGCGCGAGAGGTTGGACGTCGTCACCATCGTCTGCGCCAATCGCAGCTACAATATCCTCAACATCGAGCTTGGGCGGGTGGGTGCCTTCAATCCCGGGCCCAAAACCCTGGAGATGCTGGACTTGCGCAATCCCACCCTGGATTTCGTGAAGCTGGCGGAAGGCATGGGCGTCGAGGCCAGCCGCGCCGAGACGACGGACGAATTCGCCGTCCAGTTTGCGCAAGCGATGCGGACAGGCGGGCCGAAAGTGATTGAGGCGGTCTTGAGCCGGTGACGGCATTCCATTCGGACCGCTTCCGAATTGTTTACGCTGTCACGGATTTTTGCACTTGTCGCGACGCTGGCGCAGGAATTGCCACCGCGTCCGATTGAGCGACTTTGAGACATTCCAGACAGTGTGAAATCACGCGCGGAGGGCCGACATTTCCACTGTCAGGCCGACTGGCCCGGATTTGGGCGTTTGACGTCAGGCAATGGGAACGGCGGCGGAAAGTGATCATTTGGCTGGCTTCCTATCCACGCTCCGGAAACACATTGTTGCGGATACTTCTCAAGCGCTGCTTCGGTCTTGATAGCTATTCGATCTACAGCGACGAGGAATTCGCGCTTCCTTCTGTTCGAGAAGTTGTCGGCGAAAAGCCGATTGGGGCAGATCCGCAGCGATTCCTGCAACAGATGCTTCAGGAAAAGCGACCGGTCTGCGTCAAAACCCATGAGCTTCCCGCGCCGGATTCGCATCGGACCATCTATGTGGTCCGGGATGGAAGGGCGGCGCTGGTCTCGCACCATCACTATCTGCGGGATTTTTGGGACGCGCACACGCCCCTGGACGAGCTGATCAAAGGCTTGGAATCGCCATCCTGGTCCCGGCATGTGAATGCCTGGCTGCTGTCCGGGCGTCCGAACGTCCTTGCCGTCCGCTATGAAGACCTGGTCCGTGCCGACAAAAGAGCGCTGGACGCCATAGCGGGCTTTCTCGATAGAACGCCCATATGCGCCTTCGATGTCAGCTTTGCCGGGTTGCAGGAGATGATGCCGGCCTTTTTCCGCGCAGGATCGAACGAGTCCAACATTGCGGAAATGACGTCCAGGCAGCTTGACCTGTTTGAGTGCTTGCACGGCAGCACGTTAGACTTGCTTGGCTATCCTCGCATGGCGAATACGGCGCTGCTTGACGGGTAAGCACGCAAAACATGTCTGACGCTACGCCAGATTTCACCGCCACTTGTATCGTCTGCGACAATGTCTTCACGCCGGCGGAGCTGGACAGTATCGAGCGCCATGGCGACGGTCTGGTCCAGCAAAAGGCGGCCCGAACGGCAGCCATGCCGCCCGCACCGGATATACGCTGGCTGTATGACCGCATGCAGGTCGTCATCAGGAAGGTGAACCAGCAGGTCTACAAGTTCGACCTCAGCGGTTTCGCCGAAAACTTCCAATACACGGTCTGTCATGGCAGCGAAGGCGGCCATTGTGACTGGCATATCGATTGGGGGCTCAAGCAAGTACAGCGGAAATTGTCGGCCTCGCTGCAATTGAGCGACCCGGCCCGCTATGAGGGATGCGACCTGCAATTCCACGGGATGCGGGAAATCGAAACCGCGCCGCGCGACCGGGGTGCGGTGATCGTGTTTCCGTCCTTCATCCTGCATCGCGTAACCCCTTGCACCAAAGACCTCCGCAAGGCTGTCATGGTATGGACCGCCGGCCTGCCGTTCCGGTGACCTGATATCCTCGGCGGCGGCAATTCCCCAGCCGCCATTGCACCCCGGCCCGGTCCTAAGTATTTGATTGCTCTACGGGCCCCGTGGCGGAACTGGTAGACGCACCGGACTTAAAAGTCCGGGCCGGTTCAGTTACAAGGGCAAATCACGCAAGCGGGCGTGGCGAAATGGTAGACGCACCGGACTTAAGCAATTGAGTGCCCGGCGGGAAATCGCTGGAGTAGAACTGCCCAAATTCGGGGAAAC
>DATBCP010000543.1:0-2930 GCA_036270435.1 Rhizomicrobium sp.
CCGGAAGCCGCGGTTTTCTTTTTTGCCGCGGTTTTCGGCATGACCAGCTTGATCGGCCGGCCTTCCCTGAAGACCTGCTCGAATAACTGCCGCTCATCGTCACTGGTGGCCCGTTTCCGACGTTCGTCTTTCATAGCCGCGCCACCGATACGAACGTCGGAAACAAAGGGCCACCAGCAAAATAATTTTGCCCGTGCCGCTTTCGATTTGAAGTTCCTGATCCGAACTTACGGCAACCGGGGCAGGAACTTCAAATCGGCGGCGCGGGTGGTGCGCCGCTTCATGGCGGATAGCTCTTCGAATCGCCGATCTTCGCCGCCAGCGCCTTGGGCAGCAGCACATAGAGCGCGCCGGTGCCTTTCATCGCGCCGGCGCGGCGTTCAGCCTCGGGCCCGAAACCGAAAAAGATGTCGGCCCGCACCGGCCCACGGATGGCACCGCCGATATCCTGTGCCACCGTCAAAGCATGAACCGGGTCACCGCCCTCTGCCGCGACGTAAAAGGGCACGCCCAGCGCGTGTAGGCGCGCATCTACCGCAATGCTGGCCAGCGGCGTGAGATGGGCACCCAAAGAGCCTTGGGGACCCAAAGCCGGATCCTCCAAGGGTGCTTCGGCAAAAAAGATATAGCTGCGGTTGGTTTCCATGACCGCCCGGGCCTGGTCGGGGTTTGCCTTCAGCCAGGCACGGATGGATTGCAGCGAAACCTCTTCACGCGTGAGCGATCCGTCCGCGATCAGACTGCGTCCGATCGCCGTGTAGGCCTGACCATTTTCGCCCGCATAGGCGACACGCGCCATGCTGCCGTCCGCAAACACCACCCGGCCCGAGCCTTGGATCTGCAGAAAGAACAAGGCGATCGGATCATCGGTATAGAAAAGCACCGGCGCCGTGGCGGCGCCTTTGGCATTGATCTCGGCGCGATCGGCATAGGGCACAAGTGCATGGCCCTGGACCTTTCCCGACACATGCTCGCCTTGGAATTTGGCATTGAACTGGCCGAGATCGACGCGCACCAGATCGGATGGCAGGCCATAGACCGGTGTCTGGAATGCGCCTTGGCGGCCGCGGCTGCCGCGGATTTCCGGCTCGTAATAGCCGGTGAACAGGGACTGGGCCCCACCGACCGCAAAGGGTGTGAAATTTGTTTCAAAGAAACGGCGCGCGTCTCCATTGGCGGCGGCACAGACCTGGCGCCAATCCCCGACCGTTCCGGCATAGCCCGCGCCGCCCATGGCTGTAGTATCGGGCTTGGCCATCAAGACGGCGCAGCTGCGCTGGAACGACAAAAGCGCCGCGGCGTCATTCGCCGCGCTCCATTGCGGCAGCTGCGTGAAACCCGCCTTGGTGAAGCGCAGGCCCGAAGGCGATGGCGGCGCCGTGGTGCAGGCCGCCAAAACAAGCAGCGCGGCCAAAAGCTGTGCCGCAAGACGCCATCGCCTCATCCGGGTCCCTTATTCGGGCACATCACCGGAGGTCGCCACCAGCACCCAGTTTGGATCGGAGGAATCCAGATTGCGCTCAAAGGTCCACACATCGGTGACATTGCCATTGGCGAATTCCGCGGTGAAGGCAACGGTGATTTCCGCCTGGCGCCCATGCAACGAAGACCCCGCGATGCGGGCCTCGTGCAATTTCACAAAGGCCGGCGGCGGTTCGGCGCGTCCCGTGATGCCGGCGTCAAAGGCGGCGAAGACGTCCGGCGACAGAAGCGGTTTGAGCCCACTGCGGTCGCCATTGGCAAAGGCCGTGATGATCCGCGCATAGGCCTCGCGCGCACCCGCCAGGAATTTGGGCGTGTCGAAATCACGGTCCGCAAGTTGGATGTCCAGCAGCCCGCTGGAAGAGGGCGCGACATCCGGCGGCGGCGGCGTCAGGGGTTCTGGACGGACTTGCGGCACCGCTTGCGGCGGCGGCGGCTCATGGCCCGTGCGGCGGCCCAGGACGGTGAACAGGCGAAAACAAATGATGCCCGCCACCATCGCGGCGACCAGGAGGCCCAAGGTTTGCGAATCCGGCATGTTGAACCCTTGCAAGTGGCCGCCCCCTCCCCGCCAAACGACCCTAACTGTCGGGATCAGCCCTGAAAAGCGCCTTTTGCCGCCGACGTATCGCCTCCGGAACCCCGTTGGCCAGCTTGTCAGGCCCTCGCGATCCGTGGTAGCGGCGCGGGCCATATTCCAACGAAAGACCGACAATGAGCAGCGAAGGAACCCCGGAATTCCCCAATCAGGGCCAGCCGGGCGTGCCCAACCTCCAGGTGGTGGGCCAGTACATCAAGGATTTGTCTTTCGAAAATCCCGGCGTTTCCAGCGCCATCAGCGATCGGCCGCAGATCGAACTGGCGGTGGACCTGAATGCCGCCCGCATGGCGGAAAAGGACATGTTCGAGGTGGAGCTCAAGATCCGCGTCGATGCCAAGAGCGAGGGCCGGCCGCTCTTCCTGCTGGAAGTCGCCTATGCCGGTGCCTTCCGCCTGACCAATGTCCCGGACACCGGCACCCAGCAGATGATCCTCTTGATCCAGGCGCCCCACATGCTGTTCCCCTTTGTCCGCCGCATCGTTGCCGATGTGGTGCGCGACGGCGGCATGCCGCCCTTGATGATCGAGCCGATCGATTTCATGGCGCTGTACCAGGCGCGCGTCGCCCAGGCCCAGGGCCAGTTCGCTGCCCAGGCTCCGCAAGGGACGGCGTAGAACGACTCCTTCTTGAATGAAGATTGTCATTCCCGCGAAAGCGGGAATCCGACTTTCTTGATAAGCGCGATACGTGAAGTTGGATCCCGGATAGCCGCGTTCCACAGCTTCTGGGATGACAATTTCCCTTTAAGGCCGCAGACCGGCTCTTAGCCCTACCACATCGCCTTATCGCCCAGTTCTTTGGTGACAAAGGCGACGTGTGCTTCCAATTCCACCACCGTAATCAGTGG
>DATBCP010000544.1:0-5875 GCA_036270435.1 Rhizomicrobium sp.
TTTTCTGGATATTGGCCGCCCCCAGCCATTGGCTGGGATTGCTGGTCGTGGCTACAGCACTTTGTCTTCTGTTTCGCAGGCCTGGCGCGGCCAAGATTCTTGCCTTGGCTGCGGTGGCATTGCTGCTGGCGGCCTGGCTGACAGCAATCCCCTTGGCTTTTGCCTGGGAGAACCGCTTTCCCCGGCCGCCCCGGCCCAAGCATGTCGACGGCATTCTGGTACTGGGCGGCGGATATGACAGCCTGCTGCTGCGCCAACGCCAGGCGCCTCAGACCAATGACACCGCCTACCGCCTGGTGGAGGGATATGCCGCCGCGCGTCACTATCCAAATGCGCGTCTGGTATTCACCGGTGGTTCGGGCGCGCTGGGCGGGGCATCCTTCCCGGAATCCGACACGGCGCGTTATATCTTCACTGAACTTGGCCGAGACCCCAAACACATGATTCTGGAATCCCGCTCCCGCAACACTTATGAGAATATCCTTTTCTCCAAGGCGATGGTGAAACCGAAGCCGGGCGAGGTTTGGCTGCTCGCCACCTCGGCCATGCATATGCCACGCGCCATGGCGATCGCGCGGAAACTCGATTGGCCGATGACGCCTTGGCCAACGGATTTCAGAACCGACGCCGATAGTGGCCGAGAAATTTGGGACATCGCCAGCAATCTCGGCCTGTTGGACTATGTTGTGCATGAATGGGTTGGGCTTGTGGCCTATCGCGTCAGCGGCAAGGCACATTAGGGTTCCTTTTGCCAGGAAATTGTCACACGGTTCCTTGGGATTTCTTGCGCAACGGCGGCAACCTCCTGCTGCGGGTTCTGTTCTCAACGCTCAACCCAAAAGGAGAGCGTAATGAAACTTGCAGCAATTGCTGTCACGGCAATGTTTATGGCGGCGCCCGCGCTGGCGCAGGGCTATGGCGGGGCAGCGGCTCCCGACAATTCGGCCGCGGCGAATCCGTCCGCCGTGCCGGCAAACCCCAGCGCGAACAGCAGCACGGACACCAACACGGACACCAATACGGACACCCGCGTTGCGTCCAACCGGCATCGCCAGCATCAGAAGTCGAATTCGACAAGCAGTCAGGATTCGTCGATGAGCAATAGTCCCGCCCCGGACGCGACTCCGTCGCAACCGGCTCCGGCGCCGCAACAGTAATTGTGGAGAAATTGTGAGGAGAAAAGGCCCGCCGCGCGGCGGGCCTTTTCTTTTTTGGGACGGTTCGCTGTTCCCTCCAGTTCCTCTGGAACAACCGCAACTTCCCCGCGCGCGCCTTGTTGTCTCTTGCGCAAATCATTCAGGAGACCAGGATGAAATTTATCACCATCGCGACTCTCGCAGCCCTGGCGACCGTGCCGGCCCTCGGCGCGTCCGCTGATCCGGTTGTGCGGGAGCAGGCCAAGGCAGACTATCATCAGTCCAAGGCGGATGCGGCCAAGGCCCAGATGCAGAAGGAAGACGCGCAGGCACAGGCGGACGCCAACCAGGCTGATGCCGCCCAGGCGCAGGCCCAGGCCAATGCGGCGCAATCCAATGCCAGCGACCTTCATGCCCAGGCCAATGCGGAGCAGTCCCAGGCCGACATCGCGCGGAACCAGGCCAATGAATCGAAGGCCCAGGCTGACGACGCCCAGGCGCGTGCCGACCAGGCGACCGCTGACCGTAACGCGGCGATCGATCGGGCGGAAGATGCCCGCGACACCGCTCACAACAATTGATCCCCGAAAGAAAGAAGCCCGCTTCGGCGGGCTTCTTTTCATTCTTTTCACCCCGTGCGCAGGTAGCGCACGGCTTCATCGCGCCCGAACAGATACAGCAAGACTCTCAAGGCTTCGCCGCGGGGCGATTTGAGTTCAGAATCGCGCGAGAGAATGAGCCGCGCATCGTCATGGGCCACCGCCAAAAGATCCGCATGCGCGGACGGATCAGCGATGCGAAATTCCTCCATGCCGCTTTGGCGCTTGCCCAGCATCTCGCCGGGTCCGCGCAAACGCAAATCCTCCTCGGCGATGACAAAGCCGTCATCGGTCTCGCGCATGATCTTGAGCCGCGCCTTGGCGCTTTCCCCCAACGGTTCGTGCCATAACAGGATGCAACTGGACTTGGTCGACCCGCGTCCGACGCGGCCGCGCAGCTGATGCAGTTGGGACAGGCCGAAACGCTCGGCATGCTCCACCACCATGATGGTGGCTTCGGGCACGTCCACGCCCACTTCGATCACCGTGGTGGCGACCAGAAGCCGGGTTTCGCCGGCCTTGAACGCCACCATCGCCGCGTCGCGCTCGGCCGCTTTCATCTTGCCATGCACCAGACCGACATTGAGGCGTAGCGCCTGGCGCAGCATCACCGCGCGCGCCTCGGCGGCGGCAAGATCGCTCTTTTCGGAGTCCTCCACCAGCGGACAGACCCAATAAGCGCGCTGGCCTCGATCCAGCGCGACCCGCAGATGGCCGATCAACTCGTCCAGTCTTTCGGCACTCATCACCCTGGTTTCCACCGGCTTGCGCCCGGGGGGGCGGCCCGTGATCCGGGAGACATCCATGTCGCCATAGGCCGTCAAGGCGAGGGTGCGCGGAATCGGCGTCGCCGTCATGACCAGAACATCCGCCGGCCGGCCTTTTGACTGGAGCCGCATGCGTTGATGCACGCCGAAACGGTGCTGCTCGTCCACCACCGCAAGGCCGAGATCCTGGAAGGTCACATCCTCCGAAAACAGCGCATGCGTGCCGATCAATATGTCGATCTCGCCCGCCGCCAGTCGCGCCAAAATACCGTCGCGCCCCGGCCCTTTTTCACGCCCCGTCAGGCAGGCCAGCCGGACGCCCGCCGCTTCGGCATAGGGTTCCAGCGAAGCCAGATGCTGACGCACCAAAAGTTCGGTGGGCGCCATCATGGCCGCCTGCAGACCCGCTTCCACCGCGTCCAGCATGGCCAGCATCGCCACAATGGTCTTGCCCGAACCGACATCGCCTTGCAACAAGCGCAGCATGCGTTTTTCGCTCGCCATGTCTTGTTCGATCTCGGCAAGGGCCTGAAGCTGTCCATCAGTCAGGGCAAAGGGCAGGGCGGCCACCGCCTTGGCCTTCAAGGCACCCGTGCCGAAGACGGCGCGGCCTTTTCCGGCGCGCAGGTTGGCGCGGATCAACAACAGCGCCAGCTGATTGGCCAGCAATTCGTCATAGGCCAGCCGCTGGCGCGCCGGCGTGGTGGATTCCAGGTCGCTGTCATGAACCGGATTGTGGGCTGTTGCCAGCGCGGCACCAAAATCCTGCCATTTGCGCTGGCGGATAAACGCCCCGTCCTGCCACTCCGGCATCAGGGGCACTTTGTCCAAGGCGGCGCGCACGGCCTTGGCCATGGGGCGGGCGGTGAGCCCTTCGGTCAAGCCATAGACCGGTTCGTGCCGGGGAAAGGCGGCAATCTCCTCCGGCGCCACCACATAGTCCGGGTGGGCCATCTGCAGCCGGTCTTTGAACCGCTCGATGCGGCCCGACAGCACGCGCCGGGCGCCCACCGGCAAAAGCCCGGCCAGATAATCGGCATGGCTGCGGAAGAATACCAATTCCATCAGCGAGGTGTCGTCCGATACCAGAACCTTATAGGGCTGGGCCTTCACCCGATTGGGCTTGTGTTCCAGCACCGTCACCTCCACCGTGGCGATGCGGCCGGTCTCGGCGGCCTGAAGCTTGGGACGATAGCTGCGATCCACCACGCCCACCGGCAGGTCGAACACCAGATCCACCAGACGCGGTCCCGCCACCTTGGCGATCAACTTTTCCAGCTTGGGGCCCACCCCGGGCAGGGTGCGGATGTCGGCAAACAGAGGAAACAGAATCGCGGGCCGCATGGTCTTGACAGAATAGCCGCGGGTTCCCGTTCTGCATCGCTCTTTTATCACCGCCCGGGCTGCGGGAACGCTCGGCAGCGAACTTCATTTGCTCTCATAGTGTTGCAAGCCACAGGAGAGGCCCGTCCGCACCCTCATCATCATCACGGCCGCTGTTCTGGCGGCTGGCTGTACCAGCGTGCACACGACAAGTGCCGCGCGCAGCTCCCAGGAATTGCTGCTGATTTCCACGGCGGCGGACCGCGCCGCGGAAGCGCTGGCGGCGCAGATACCGCCGAACATCACCGCCTTCCTGGACATGTCCGGTTTCGCGGCCCAGGACGCGGCTTATGGCGGAGCGGCGATCCAGGATGCCCTGCTGCGCCATGGCGTGCGCCTGGTTTCGGACAGGGGCAAGGCGGATGCGATTATCCTGCCGCGCGCGGGCGATCTTTCCACCGATGAGCGCCAGACGTTTTTCGGCGTTCCCGCTTTGCCGACACCGGCCACGGCGGCAACCGGCACGACCTTGCCGGCCCTGTCGCTCTATCAGGAAACCGAAGCCAAGGGCATCGCCAAATTCGCCGCCACGGTCTATGACCCCAAGACCGGCAAGCTGATCGTCTCGACCGACCCCGCCTATGGCTTTTCGCACGAGAATGACGGCGTGGTGCTGTTCTTCATCAGCTGGCGCAAGAACGACATGGGATTGGACCCGGCCCAAAACCCGCCGCGCGTCACCGCTGCCAAATAAAGCGGTATAGCGGTTGTCCCGGCGAGAGGCCGGCGCTATATCCCGCCCATGGATGGCATCGGACAGGGTGGCTCTTCGGAGAACCGCCGCAAACGGCTTTTGTTTCGTGCGCAACGGCGCGGCTTCAAGGAGGTCGATTTGATCTTCGGCGCCTATGCGGACGCGCATCTGGCGGGGCTGGATGAGGCGGGCCTGGACCAGTTCGAGGCGCTGCTCGCCGCACCGGACCAGGATGTCTATGCCTGGCTGCGGGACGCCGCGCCGCTGCCGGCTGCGTATGACAATCCGGTGTTTGCCGGGCTGAAACAGATATGCCGGCAGCAACGCCCCGGCTGGAAGACCTGAGTGGACCGTCTCGATTACATCGCCAAGCAACAGGGCCGGCTCACCGTCTCGGGAGCGCCGCAAGGCTATGACGCCTATGTGGCGGCGGAAGCCGCGCGGCGCCGCGGTGCGCCCGTATTGTTTGTCGCCTCCGACGATGAGCAGGCCGACGCGGCGGAACGCGCCATCCGCTTTTTTGCGCCGGGCATCACCCTGCTGTCATTCCCCGCCTGGGATTGTTTGCCTTATGACCGGGTTTCGCCCAAGCCCGACATTGAGAGCCGCAGGCTGGCGACGCTTGCGGCTCTGGCGAGAGATCAGGCGAAACCGGTTGTCATCGTCACCACCATCAACGCCCTGTTGCAGCGGGTGCCGCCCAAGGAGGCCATCCAGGGCGCCAGCTTTGCCGCCAGGAATGGCGCCGAGGTCGATCGCGAGGCCCTGGTCGGGTTTCTCTCCGGCAATGGCTATGTGCGGGCCGGTACGGTGCGCGAGCCGGGCGACTTTGCCTTGCGCGGCGGCATTGTCGATCTGTGGCCGCCGGGCGAGGAACAGCCGCTGCGGCTGGATTTCTTCGGCTCGACCCTGGACGCCATCCGCCGCGTCGATGCCGAGACCCAGCTTTCCGACAAGACTGCAGTGGACGCGATCGCGCTTCTGCCCGCCAGCGAAGCGCCGTTGAGTGCGCAGGCAATCAGCCGCTTTCGTTCAGGCTATGTCGCCGCTTTTGGCGCGGCAGGCGACGATCCGCTCTATGAAAGTGTCAGTGCCGGGCGCAAGACCCAGGGCATGGAACACTGGCTGCCGTTGTTCTATGAGCGGCTGGACACGCTGTTCGATTATCTGCCGCGCGCGCTGGTGCTGTTGGGACACAAGACGGAAGAAGCCAAGGCCGCGCGGTTGGAATTGGTACGGGACTATTACGAGACCCGCGAGCAATTCCGGCATCAAAAGGACGATAAAAATGCGATC
>DATBCP010000545.1:0-5927 GCA_036270435.1 Rhizomicrobium sp.
CATGCCTGCGCTGGGTCTGCTTCTTCCTGTTCGGAGCCATCGCCCCTGCCCCCGTGGCAGTTTATGAGACCAGAACGCCACTTGTGAAGCCTTCTTGCAAAATTTGCAATTCGGTCCACCCCTGCGCCGCCGGACCGGATGCCGTCCCGCGCCCGGGAATATGCATGTGTATGCAGAGTCGATGTTCATGGTTTTGGTTGCGGCCGGCCTTTCCGCTCGGGCATGATCAACACGCGTTCGAGGGGGGAGACCAGATATGAAGGCGACAAGCACGCGCATCCGCTGGCGCGTCATGTTCCTGGTATTTCTGATCTCAACGGTCAGCTACCTGGATCGCACGAACCTGTCCGTGGCAGTACCGACGCTTCGGCAGCAGCTGCATCTGACACCGACCGAGCTCGGCCTGATCCTCAGCGCCTTCTCCTGGTCCTATGCTATCGCGCAAATTCCCGCGGGAATGGTCGCGTCCTGGCTGAAGCCGCGCCGTACCTATCTGTTCGCGCTCTGGCTGTGGTGCATCCTGCTCGCCCTCACCACGACCGCGACCTCGTTTGGTGCCTGGATCGCGTTTCGCATCCCGTTCGGCCTTGCCGAGGCGGTGACATGGCCCGCGGCCTCCATTCTCCTCAGCCGCTGGTTTCCGCGGCTGGAATATTCCCAAGCCATGTCCCTGCAAAATCTCGGCCTGGTCATTGGCGCCGCCATCGCGCCACCCATGGTTGCTTTCCTGATCGCGTTCTGGGGCTGGCAAACGGCATTCATCGTCACCGGCCTGGTCGCCGGACTGCTGGGCACCTTCTTCTATTTGGATACAAGCGATGACCCGGCCGACGATCCCCGCGTCTCCAAGGATGAGCTGGCCTGGATCCGTCACGATGCCGTGCACCAGGATCACGCCCAGCCGCCCAAGGGCTTTCTATGGATGCTGTTGTGCCGGCCCTCGCTATGGGCGGTTGCGATGGCCAATTTCGGTCTCGACTTCATCAATTTCATGTTTCTCACCTGGTACCCGACATACCTGACCGACACCTATCACATGTCGCTCACCCGCATGGGAGTGATGGCCATGCAGCCGTACCTGTTTGGAATAGTCAGTGTGTTGGGTGCGGGGCGCCTGGTGCGCGCGATGTGTGACGGCGGCATGGATTCCACCATGGCACGGCGGATCGTGATCTTTGGCGGGCTTCTGCTCGGCACGATCGCGCTATTCCTGACGATCAGCGTCTCCAATCTCTATGCCTCGGTCACCTTCATGTCGCTGGGGTACGCCTTTGTGATGTCGATCCTGGGACCGATGTGGTCCACGCCGGCCGAATTGGCGGGCAGCCGGGGCGTGGGTTTTGCCAGCGGCTTCGTCAATTTCATCGGCAATGTCGGCGGCATCGGCTCGCCGATCCTGATGGGCGGGGTCTTCGAACGCTTCCATTCCTTCACACCCGCCATCCTGGTATCGGCGGGCATCACGCTGGTGTGCTGCGTCCTGTTCCTGCTCCTCTATCGTGTGAAAACGGATAGAGAAGTGGTAGAGGCATTTGGCTAGCGGCAAAGGCGGACATCAAATGAACCCGCCACCAAGGGGCGTCAAATCGACAACAGCCTTCTGAAGAACGACCGGTAATTTTGCATCGCCATGCGCAGCTCTTCGGTCGATACCTCGCCATTCTTCTCCCAGGTCCGTTCCAGAGACCCGCGCATTTCTGAAAAAGATGCGGCCAAAGTATCGATGGTCTTTTTGACCAGCGCATCCGCCTGCTCGACGGAATTGCGAGGCGAATCGACAAAGTTCGCCTGAATCGCCTGCCACTCATTTTCCAAAGTGGTGCATTGATGGGACGGAAACAGGGGCCGGTTCCCATTGTCGGCGGGAGTTTCCCCGCCCTCGTTGCCCGGAACAATTTCTGAGCGAGGCACTTCCACATCCTCGGGCACAGCCTGGGGTATTTCCTCTGGCCGGCGGGCCCCGGCCTTCGCAGACAATGCGCGTTGTTCGCTGCTGGCTTGGGGAAAGTCTGTCATGATCTGGCTCCGTTCGGCTTCTCTGGCTGAACGATACAAATGCGCCTTGCGTTCCGGCCCTGGCGGTGAATGCGCTCGCTTGGGCAATGGAACCGAGATGGAGAGGAACCTTCCTGTCGCGGAACCTGTTACATGCAGCGCAATTGCCAGACTCGGAGACCGGCATGAACACCACCACCGTTGTGCTTTTAGTGCTGGCGGCTTTCATCCTTGGCGGTCTGCTGGCCTTTTTCGCCTACCGCAGCTATCGCGAGAAGCGGACCCGCCACATTCGCTCGCATTTCGGGCCGGAATATTCGCGACTGGCCGCCGAACGGGGTGAGGCCGCCGCGGAGAAAGAGTTGGCAGAGCGCGAAAGGCGGGCCGCCAAATTCGATATCAGGCCTTTGCCGGCAGAAGACAGGCACCGTTTTGAGTCCCGGTGGCAGGATGTCCAGAAGCAATTCGTGGACGATCCCCAAGGATCGCTGGCGCGTGCCGATGATCTTCTGGGGGAAGTCATGGCGGCGCGCGGCTATCCCGTGAAGGATTTCGACCAACGCGCCGCGGACCTATCGGTCGACCACCCGATCGTGGTGCAGCATTATCATGCCGCGCATGGGATCGCCTTGCGCCACAAGAGCGGACAAACCACCACCGAAGACTTGCGCCAGGCGATGATTCACTACCGCGCGCTGTTCGAGGAACTCGTGTCCGAGGCTCCCTCGCATGCCCGTGCGGCGGAATAACGGGTTTTCTGGACGTTAGAAGCGCCAGTTCAATCCGCCTCGCAAGGCATGGCTTTCCACCGTTGAGGAGAAGCTGCCGTCATAGGACACAAACAAGGTGGCCGAGCGCCCGACCTTGAAGTCGAAACCTGCTTGGACGGTGCCGGCATCATCGACCAGCGGCGTACCCAGAATCTGGAAGCTGGTGCCGGCATCGATGTGATGTTGTGGTTGCAAGAGCGGCCGGCGATATCGGGACTTCTCAATATCGGCTCGGGACAGGCCAGAAGTTGGCTGGACCTGGCCAAATCGATATTTGCCGCAGTGGATAAGACCTGTGCCATCGACTTCATCGACATGCCGGCGGAGCTATCCGCCCGCTATCAGAATTTCACCCAGGCCGATATCGGCAAGCTGCGGGCGCTGAACTATGACAAGCCCATGACCAGGCTGGAAGATGGCGTTCACGATTATGTGACCAACTATCTCGCCAAGGACGATGCCTATCTATAGCCGTTCTCGGACGAAGGAAGCGGCCCTATAGCGTGCCCGGCTTGTAAGCCGGGCCTCGCAGCGCACGGCCCGGCAGCGCGTTCGTGGGTTTCCCATTGGCGACCACCGGCGTCCCGTTGACCAGCACCCATGCGACGCCGGTCGAATATTGATCCGGCTTGGTGTAAGTGGAGTTGTCCTTCACCGTCGCGGGATCGAAGACAACCACATCCGCCTTCATCCCCTGCCGCAGCAGACCGCGATCAGCAATCCCAAGGCGGTTTGCCGGCTGAGACGACATTTTACGCACGGCTTCTTCCAACGTGAGGACGTGCCGGTTGCGTACCACATCCGCCAGAATGTGCGTGAACGTACCAAAGGACCGCGGATGGGGCTTGCCGAAGGCGGTGTGAACGCCCGCCGGCAGCGCGATACCATCGGAGCCGACATCGACCCAGGGAAGCTTGAAGGTCTCTGCCTCTTTCTGATCCATGCCGGGATCGGCCGGCCCGATCTGGAAGCCTTCAGCCTTTTGCGTGACCAGGAAATCGACCATCGCCTCCTCGACCGATTCATGCAGGGAATCGGCGATTTGCTTGAACGTGTGACCGTCGAATTTCGGATTGGCGGAGCTGACTGTCCAGGCGGCATACTGGCCTGGCTTCTGCTGCAACTCCTTGATCAGGCGGGCGCGCACGTCCGGCTGTTTCAGCCGCGCCGTGATGGCGGCGGCGTCGCCTTCCTGTGCCCACACTGGAATCAGCTGACGCACATAGGTCCAGCCCACGGTATAGGGATAGGCATTGGCGGTGATGTCGATGCCTTGCGCGCGTGCATCTTCGACGATACGGACGAATTCGGGATTGCGCGCCACGGTCATGCCGACATGGAAAATCTCGGTGGGGATATGGGCGCCTTTGGCGATCTGAACCGTCTCCAGCACACCGGTATTGCCTTCGCCGGCGCGCATATGGACCGAATAGATGCCGCCCATACGGGCCGCCACTTTGGCCAGTTCAATCATCTGCGCGGTCGTGTCAAAGGAGTTCGGCACATAGACCAGGCCGGCGGACAGGCCGAAGGCGCCTTCCTGCATGGCCTGGACGATGAGCTGCTTCATGCGGTCCATCTCCGCCGGCGTGGGCGTGCGGTTTTCATACCCCATGACGGAAGCGCGGACTTGGCCGGCACCGACATAGGAGACGATGTTGGGCCCGATGCCCTTTTTGGTCAGGGTATCGAAGAAACCGCCCAGCGTGGTCCAGGTCCGCTTGACCGGCGGTGTGATCATCATGGGATCGTCCACGGCCGGTCCCAACACAGGTCCCGCCGACAAGTGTTCACCTAGCACTTCGGTCGTCACGCCTTGGGTGATCATGCTGAGACCGCGCCCATCGAGCGATAGGCCGAATTCGGAATGGGCGTGCATATCGATGAAGCCGGGCGTGACCGCTTGGCCCGCGGCATTGATGGTCTTCTTGGCCCTGACCGCTGCGTTGCCGACATAGACGATCGTGTCGCCCTTGATGGCGACATTGGCCTGGCGCCAGGGACTGCCTGAACCGTCGATGACTTTGCCGTTGGCGATCAAGAGATCGACCTCACCTTCCGGAGGGCTTTGGGCAAAGACTTTGGTCGGCGCGCCGGGCGGCATCAAAATGGCCAGCAAACCGGCCGCGAGCCAGGGCAACGCACTCCTGCCGACACGCCAGATGGCGGTTGTCGATCTCTGCAACATGGAAGCACCCCTTACCAAACGCCGTATCGCCGGCATGTTATTTTGGAATTATCGCTATCTCGGCGCGGTGTCACGGCTCTTGCACGGACGCCAGTGTGGCGGTCGCACTGTTGACCTGCTGTTGCGGCTTGGCCGGTTTCACGGGATTGCCCTGATCGTCCAGCTCGTTACCGTGCTTGTCGATGCGTTCGCCCTGATCGTTGATCGGGTATCCACGTTGATCCATGCCGACGCCGTCCGGATAATGCGGACGATCCAGGGTCTTGATGAAGAAGTCCTTGCTGGGAAGGTCATTGGCGCGGTGCTCAATGCCGGGATAAGCCGCTTCCCCGGTCCCCGGCGGAACACCCTGCGGAATGCGGGTTGCGATGCTCTTGACGGTATTGGCCTTGATGGCTTCAAAGACATTCTTGCGCCACAGGTCCCCCGCCAATATCGGAATATCCATTGGCTTGTCGGGATCGACCACAAAGGCCGAGGTAAACCGGATGCGGTAGACCGATGAGATACCGTCATAGGTGCCGGTTTTTTCGTTGTACTGGCCATCGGCGTTGCGCCTCAAGGCATAATAGAGCCCGACATGGTCTTCGTGCTCGCGGATGCCTTGCTGGCCACCATCCTGGGCGAAGGTATTCTCGGCATAAAGGTCGCGCCAGTTGCGGTAGCCGCCGATCAGGCCGGAGCCGCTCGCGCCATCGGGCGCCAGGTTCAGCCGAATCTTGCCCCTGGTGAAATTGGTGTCACCGGTCTGGTCATAAAACCAGGCGATGCGCGGGGTGTGCAAATGTTCGACCTGCTCGGTCTCGACCACGCCGTTCTTTATCGTCGCCTTCAGCTTGGTATATTGGGCCGACTTCAGGATGCGATAGGAATAGTCCACCGAGATTCCGGCTCGCGCATCCTTGACGATCTTGTCCGGCGAGTAACCGATCTCCGCTATGGCGTCGCTGTCATTCATCGGGTCCTGGTTTCCG
>DATBCP010000546.1:0-3934 GCA_036270435.1 Rhizomicrobium sp.
GGCCTGTGTCGGCGGCGGTTCCAACGCCATCGGCATGTTCCATCCGTTCATCGATGATGCCGGGGTCGAGATGCATGGCGTGGAAGCCGCCGGTGACGGCGTCGATACACCGCGCCATGCCGCCACCATCTCCAAAGGCTCGCCCGGCGTGCTGCACGGCGCGCGGTCGTATCTGCTGCAGGACCAGGACGGCCAGATCCTGGAAGCCCATTCCATCTCGGCGGGCCTGGATTATCCCGGCGTCGGTCCCGAACATAGCTGGCTCAAGGATATCGGCCGGGTGAAATATCATTCCATCACCGATCAGGAGGCATTGGACGCCTTCATGCTGCTCAGCAAGCTGGAGGGTATCATCCCGGCGCTGGAATCCGCGCACGCCATCGCGGGACTGATCGAGCGCGTGCCCAAGATGAGCAAGGACGACCTGGTCATCCTGAATCTTTCGGGCCGGGGCGACAAGGACATCTTCTCGGTCGCCCACGCGCTTGGTGAAAAGATATGAGCCGGGGTTTTTCATGAGCAGATTGGCCGCAAAATTCGCCACGCTGAAGAAGGAGGGCCGCGCCGCCTTCATTCCCTTCGTCACCGCGGGCGATCCCGACATGGACACCAGCTTCGCCATCCTGGAAAAGCTTCCCGGCGCCGGCGCCGATGTGATCGAACTGGGCATGCCCTTCACCGATCCGATGGCCGATGGTCCGGCGGTCCAGGCCTCGTCCGTGCGCGCGCTCAAGTCCGGCGCCGGCATGGCCAAAGTGCTGGAGATGGTGAAGAAGTTTCGCCGGACGGATAGGGACACCCCCATTGTGCTGATGGGCTATTACAACCCGATCCATGCCTATGGCACGGCGCGCTTCGCCCGCGATGTCGCGGTTGCCGGCGTCGATGGGCTGATCGTGGTGGACCTGCCGGTCGAGGAGGATGAGGTTTTGCGCGTGCCGGCCAAAGCGCAAGGCGTCGATCTGATCCGTTTCGTCACCCCCACCACCGATGAGGCCCGGCTCAAACGGATTGTCGCCGATGCGTCCGGGTATCTTTATTATGTCTCCGTGGCCGGTGTCACCGGCACCAAGGCGGTGCCAGAGGAGGAGGTGCGGGTTGCGCTGACCCGGGTGCGGGCGGCCACCGATCTTCCCTGCGCCGTGGGCTTCGGCATTCGCTCGCCGGACCAGGCCGAGGCCGTCGCCCGGGTCGCCGATGGGGTGGTGGTCGGATCTGCCATCGTCAGCCAGGTGGCGGCCAACCTCGGTGCCGGTCCCGACAAGATCGCCGCCGAAGTCCTCGGCCTGACCCGCGTCCTTGCCGGTTCCACCCATGCGGCGCGCCGTGGTAAGGTCGTGGCATGAACTGGATCACCAATATCGTTCCCCCCCGCATCAAGAAGATGATGGGCGGCGGCAGCGGCCGCGGAAACGATACGCCGGAAAACCTTTGGAAAAAGTGCCCTTCCTGCAACCAGATGATTTTCCATCGCGACCTGGTGGCCAACCTGAATGTTTGCCCCAATTGCGGTTATCACCTGCGAATCGGTCCCGCCGAGCGCTTCGCCTATACCTTCGATGCGGGCAGTTTTAGCGAATTGACGCCGCCCAGCGTTCCCGCCGATCCGCTGCGCTTCAAGGGCGACAAGAAATATGCCGATGAGATCAAGGAGAACCGCGCCAAGACCGGGCGCCCCGAAGCCTTTACGGCGGCGCGCGGCACCCTGGACGGCCTGCCGGTGATGATCGGCGTGCAGCCCTTCGATTTTCTGGGCGGCAGCCTGGGAATGGGGGTGGGTGAAGCGCTGGTGGAAAGCCTGCAAGCTGCCGCCAAGGAAAAGCGTCCCTATATCCTGTACGTGGCGTCCGGCGGCGCCCGCATGCAGGAAGGCATCCTGTCCTTGATGCAAATGCCGCGCGTGACCATTTGCGTCGACATGCTCAAGGAAGCTGGCCTGCCCTATGTGGTGGTGCTGACCGATCCGACCTTTGGCGGCGTCAGCGCGTCTTATGCCATGCTGGGCGACATTCAGATCGCCGAGCCGGGGGCGCAGATCGGCTTCACCGGCGCGCGCGTCATCGCCCAGACCATCCGGGAGAAGCTGCCCGAAGGCTTCCAGCGCGCGGAATATCTTTTGGAACACGGCATGCTGGACATGGTCACGCACAGAAAGGAAATGCGCGCCACCCTGTCGCGGGTGCTGCATCTTTTGCTGAAGCAGGGCAAGCCGCGCAGCCGGGTGCTTTCCATGCCGAAACGGGGCAACGGCAATGGCGGCGTCGCGGCTGCCACCTGATGCTTTCCGAGACCACCCGCAGTGACGCGGTGCTCAAGCGCCTTCTGTCGCTGCATCCCAAAAAAATCGATTTGGCGCTGGACCGCATCCTGCGTTTGCTGGCCGCGCTGGGCAATCCGCAGCTGCACCTGCCGCCGGTGATCCATGTCGCCGGCACCAATGGCAAGGGCAGCGTCTGTGCCTTTGCCCGCGCCATGCTGGAGGCGCAGGGGTTGAAGGTGCATGTCCACACCTCGCCGCACCTGGTCAAATTCCATGAGCGCATCCGCATCGCGGGCAAACTGATCTCCGAGGAAGGGCTGGTGTCGCTCCTGGAGGAAGTCGAGCAGGTCAATCAGGGCCGCGAGATCACCTTCTTCGAGATCACGGCGGCGGCGATGTTCCTGGCTTTCTCGCGCTATCCGGCCGATGCCGTGGTGCTGGAAGTGGGCCTGGGGGGCGCCTATGACGCCACCAATGTCGTGCCCAACCCTGCCATGACCGTGATCCAGCCGGTGGGCTTGGATCACAAGGAATTCCTGGGCGACAAGCTCGCCTCCATCGCCGCCGAAAAGGCCGGCATCATCAAAAAGAGTTCGCCGCTGGTGGTGGGACCGCAGATCGAGATGGCGCGGGACGTGATCTTGGCGCGGGCCGACCGCCTGGGCGTGCCGGTATTCGAGTTCGGCCAGGACTTTGTCGCCCGCCAGGAACATGGCCGCATGGTTTATGAGGACCAGGCGGGGCTGTTGGATCTGCCGCTGCCCAAACTGGTGGGCCGCCACCAGATCGAAAATGCCGGCGTGGCGATCGCCGCGCTGCGCCATGCCGGGCAGGATTGGGGCCAGGACATGGCTGTGGAGCGCGGACTGGCGACCGTGGAATGGCCGGCCCGCTTGCAGCGCCTGTCACGCGGCCCGCTGGTGGAGTCTGCGCCCAATGGCGCCGAGGTCTGGCTGGATGGCGGGCACAATCCGCACGGCGCCGAAGCGGTATCGCGCGCCATGGCCGATATGGAAGAGCATGGCGAGCGGCCGCTCTATCTGATCTGCGGCATGCTGGCGAACAAGGACGCGCTAGGCTTTCTGCGCACCTTCCAGGGCCTGGCGCGGCATGTGGTGACGGTGGCGATCCCCGGCGAGGCGGGCAGTTTTGGCGCCGGCGCGCTCTACGACATTGCGCGCCGTGCGGGATTGGACAGTGCTCCGGCCGAGGATCTGGATGATGCCATGCTGCAGGTCACGGCATGGACGCGGCTGGACGCCCAGGAGACGCCGCCGCGGATCCTGATATGCGGATCGTTGTACTTGGCGGGGAAGGTTTTGACCGAGAACGGCTGACGATCCAATCGCACCGGAGATTGGAATTTCCAAATGCGAATTTGCGTTCCTGTTCTCGCTGCCGGTGCTGTGGCCGTCCTGGCCGCTTGCGTGTCTGCGAAAGCGCAACTCGCGCCTGTCGGTCCCGCGGCGCCCACGGCCCAGCAAGGCCAGTTCGCCTTACAGGCAGAGTCGCCCAAGTTCTGGAACTTGGTCGACAAGAATGCATCCCTGCAAAAAGTGACATCCGGCTTCAGTTTCACGGAGGGCCCGGTTTGGGATGAAAAGGCTGGCGTCCTCTATGTGAGCGACGAGGACCAGAACAGGGTCGCCCGGGTCGCCCCGGATGGCCGCGTGG
>DATBCP010000547.1:0-18312 GCA_036270435.1 Rhizomicrobium sp.
GACGGACTGTGATAACTGATCGCGAACACCCGCTGACCGGTCCGCATCAACGTCCTTGTCAGGTTCTTTGCGCTTTGCAGGCTATAGCCTTCTGGGGAAATGCGTGCCCGGTTTAGGATGCCGACACGGGAAAGGATCGCCGGCAATCGCGCGCGCCGGCTGAACGAGGAGGTAAATGACCGATTGGCGGTGCCCTGGAAATACCGCATCGGCCCGATCATGCCCGCAGTCACGGGAATTTCGAGAATGGGCCGTTCGGAGCCCAGCCAATACGGCCCCGATGGCGCGCCCGAATAGTCGGGGCTGGATCTTGTGATTGGAGGGCCAGGAAGCACACTGCAGTCTATTTCATAGCCGAACTGTTGCAAAAGCCGAGGCGTGTCCGGTCCAGCGCCGTACCGGCCGGTCCGGAACAGCTTGGGCGCGACGTTAAAATTCCCTCGTATCATCGCGGTCAGCGCCTCGATCTTCCTGAACTGCAATTCGTTGGGAAGATTGCAAGCGAAGGAATTTTCCTCGCCCGGAATTTCGTCATGCGGCGGCGTCACCCAAGGATGCAGCTGCGCGCCGATTTCGCAATGGCCGGATTCCAGGAATTCGCGCAACGGCCGGTATCCCCGTTCCTGCGAGGCTACGGGATAATCGACAGCGTATGTGGGAACGAGATTGAAGCGGCGGAATATGGCTTGGGCCTTGGACTGCGCCGCAATCGTTGTCACCGAATTGTTTGAAGCCGCAAAGGGTTCGCTCCAGTCGAACTCCTCTTCCGCGTCAATAATACAAATGACTTTCGGCGGGGACTGCGGCGCAAATCGGACAATGTCGCCGGCCGAGGCTTGCATCATCGCCAAGGCGCGACGCGTGTTCCTGGTCGAATTCAATCGCCATCTCCCTCGGGCAGGAAGGGGGCGACGGATAGATCCGCCAGACCACCAGCTCGCTGACCGCATGTGCCCGCCTGGTACCACAGTTTGTGCCCTTTGGCGCAGGCTTTGCAATATTCTTGTCGATTGTTGCGAAGGTTCTGGAAATTCAGTAGGAGACAATGGCGGCGCATTGGGATGACCAGAGATGAGTGGTGCATGGTACGCGCTGGCGACGATTGCCGTGGCGTTGGTCATCCGCTGGTACATTAAGAACGATACGAATGCGCCAGGTGAGGATGCCGGCAGGGTATCGCAGCGCCCAAAAGGCTGGCGCGGCGACAGGCCATAGCACAGAGGTGGACGCTTCCCGCGAACCGGCTGTGCTGTCCCGCGTCACCCGGAGTTCGCGGTGTGCCGAAACCTTCGGTCGGCATCTGGCGAACCACTAACGGATTACGTTCGATCAGGCTGCGACCGGCCACATCGCGCAAGTGAGCGCGGAGATCGGCAGCTCGGTGCGATAGAGGGTTTTGTCCACGAACCAGACGCAGGTGACGCTCGTCACGTCGCCGGCATGCTGCACGGCTTCGATCGTCATGTCCGGGCCGCCGGATTTCAAGCAAACAACATCGCCAGGCTGATAGGAATGCATGGATCACCTCGGTAATAGTTTGAGGCGAGTATCCATCGAAAATCTTGGTCATTCGTTAAGCCGGACGCGGGTAAACCGCCATTAAGCATGGTTTTGCGCGGGCAGCCGACGGTTACCGGGCTGCGGCGTCCTGCTGGTCCAATTCTTTCTTCAGGCGCCGCTCCCAATCCAGGGCGGTCGTCACGATGACGTCCAGGTCGCCATATTTGGGTTTCCACCCCAGTGTCTGGGACAGCTTGGCGGTATTTGCCACCACGCTCGCCAGATCGCCCGGCCGGCGGGGAGCTTCTTCGATTTCCAGTTGCCTTCCCGCTATCCGCTGGACCGTGGCGGCGACTTCATGCACCGAAAAACCGCGGCCGTAACCGCAATTGAGCAAGAGCGACTGGCCGGTCTGGCGCAAATGGGTCAGCACGCGGTGGTGGATATCCACCAGGTCCGACACATGGATATAGTCGCGCACCCCGGTGCCGTCGGGTGTGTCGTAGTCGGTGCCAAAGATGGTCAGGTGCGAGACCTGGCCGGTGGCGGCCTGGCAGGCGCGCTTGATGAGATGCGTCGCGCGCGGCGTCGATTGTCCTGTCCGACCCTTGGGATCGGCCCCCGCGACATTGAAATAACGCAGGATGCCGACGTTGAGGGGATGCGCTGCGGCCGTGTCCTGCAGAATCCATTCCGTCATCAATTTGGAACGGCCATACGGACTGAGCGGAATTGTGGGGCCTTCCTCGGAAACCGGAATGACCGGGGGAGAGCCATAGACCGCCGCGGTCGAGGAAAAGATGAAATTGGGCACGCCCTGGCGGACGCAAGCCTCGATCAGCGAACGCGCGCCCGCGGTATTGTTGGCATAGTAATCCAGCGGTTTTTCCACCGATTCCGGCACCACAACCGAGCCGGCGAAATGGATGACCGAGTCGATCCCGTGCGTTTTGATCAGCTTTGAAACCAGGGCTTGATCGGCAATATCGCCGCGGATGAAGGCGATATTCCTTGGTAGGTTCTTCTCGACGCCGGTGCTGAGATTGTCCAGCACGACAATAGCCTCGCCCGCCTCGATAAGGTGGTGTGCCATATGGCTTCCGATATAGCCGGCCCCGCCGGTGACCAAGATGCTCATTCTGCCTCTATTGCTTGGGCGCTGCCGGATCAGGGAGCGTCGGGTCGTCCCACGCTGACATAGCGGAAGCCAGCCTCACCCATTTGAGCGGGCCGGTAAATGTTGCGCAAGTCCACCATCAGCGGTGTCTTGAGGGCAGCCTTGACCCGGGCAAAGTCCAGCGCCCGGAACTCGTTCCATTCGGTGAGGATTACCACGCCGTCGGCGCCGTCCAGCGTCTCATAGGCGTCCGAGCGATAGTCGAGCTGCATGTGCCTGGCGGCTTCCTTGCGTCCCTCCGGATCGAAGGCGCGGATGGTGGCGCCCGCCTTTTGCAGATAGGGCAGGATCACCAGGGACGGCGCGTCGCGCATGTCGTCGGTATTGGGTTTGAAGGTTAATCCCAGAACGGCGATGGTCTTGCCTTTCACGCCGCCAAACGCGGCCTCGATCTTGCGCGCCATGGCAAGCTTGCGGCTGTCATTGACGGCGACCACGGCTTGCACGATGCGGGTCGGGGCGCCGAGTTCCTGCGCCGTCTGTACCAAAGCGAGTGTATCCTTGGGAAAGCAGGAGCCGCCATAGCCCGGACCGGCATGAAGGAATTTGCCGCCGATGCGTCCGTCCAGCCCGATGCCGCGCGCCACATCCTGCACATTGCCGCCAACCTTCTCGCAGATATCCGCCATCTCGTTGATGAAGGTGATCTTGGTGGCAAGAAAGGCGTTGGCGGCATATTTGATCAGCTCGCTGGATTCGCGGCTGGTGAAAAGGATGGGAGTTTCGTTGAGGTAGAGCGGACGATAGACTTCGCGCATCACCGCGCGCGCCCGCTCAGTGTCGCAGCCCACCACCACCCGGTCGGGACGGCGGAAATCCTCGAGCGCCGAGCCCTCGCGCAGGAATTCCGGATTGGACGCCATGTCGAATTCGGCATCGGGGCGCTTTTTGCGGATGATCTCCTCGACCTGGCGACTGGTGCCCACCGGCACAGTCGATTTGGTCACCACCACCGTATAGCCGGTCAGGGCTTCCGCGATTTCCTCGGCCGCCGCGAACACATAAGACAGGTCGGCATGACCGTCGCCACGGCGGCTGGGTGTGCCCACGGCGATGAACACCGCTTCCGCTTCCTTCACGGCGGCCTTCAAGTCGGTGGTGAAAGCGAGCCGCCCGGCCTTGGAATTGACCGCGACAACATCGTCCAGGCCCGGCTCATAGATGGGAATGCCGCCGGCCTTGAGCGTCTCGACCTTGCCGGCATCCTTGTCGATGCAGATCACATCATGACCGAATTCCGAAAGGCAGGCGCCGGAGACAAGACCCACATATCCGGTGCCGATGATGGCTATGCGCATGGAATCTCCGAAAAATGGCGCCTTCTTCTGGCCCGAACGGGCTGCAAATTCAAGGGAATTGCCGCAGGATTGCTTAAATTGTCCCTTTGCCGACAACGGGTTATAACCCCTGTGATGATCGAAATTCGCGAACTGGTCTTCGAATATCCCGGTCATCGGGCGCTCGCCGGCATCACGCTTGATATTGTCAAAGGCTCCATCACTGCGCTGGTGGGGCCAAACGGGGCGGGCAAGACCACACTGCTTCGCTGCATGGCGGCGTTGGAAACACCTTATGCGGGCGGTGTGACAATCGATGGGTTGGACACGAGGGCTGCGCCGCGCGCTATCCATGCCCGGCTTGGTTATCTGCCGGATTTTTTTGGCCTGTACGACGCCTTGTCCGTCCGGCGCTGCCTGCACTATGCCGCCCGCGCCCATGGTATCGCGCCGGACGCCGCGGCCGCTGCGGCACAGACCGCCGCTGCGCGGGTGGGTCTTTCTGATCGCATGGAACAGGCGGCGGGTGCCTTGTCGCGCGGGTTGCGCCAGCGGCTGGCGATCGCCCAGACCATCGTGCATCAGCCCAGGGTGCTGTTGCTGGACGAGCCTGCGGCAGGCCTGGATCCCCAGGCGCGGCGGGACCTTTCCGACCTGCTGTTATCCCTGCGCGACAGCGGCATGACCTTGGTGGTGTCGTCCCATATCCTGGCCGAGTTGGAGGACTATTGCGACCGCATGGTGATCGTAGACCATGGCCGCATTGCCGGCGGCGAGAGCATTGCGTTGAAAACCGGTGCGCGGCTGCGCATTCGCCTGGCAGGCTCACGCACGGACCTCAAAGCGTTTCTCCAAGGGCAGGGGGTGGGGATTGTTGAAATCGGTCCCGATCATGCGCTGGTGAGCATGCCGGCCGATGTTGAAGCCAGAGCCAGGCTGCTGACGGCACTGGTCGCAGCCGGCTTTGCGGTGGCGGACTTCACCGAACATGCCCGGGCCTTGGAAGATGTGTATTTCGCGCAGACGGGCCGTCAAGCATGAATCCGGAATTGCAACGCAATCTGTGGCTCGACGCCGCGCCCTCCCGCCTGTCGTTGATCGCCGGCCTGTTGCTTCTGGTCTTCGCGGCGACCTCGGTCGCGCCGACGGGCATTGTCACCCCCTCCAGTGCGGCCCTGGCGCTATATTGGTTCTTTGCGGTCCTGTGGGGCACGCGCAGCGCGGCCTCATCCGTGGTGATAGAAATCCGCGAACGCACATGGGACGGGCAGAAGCTCTCCTCCATCGGCCCTTGGGAGATGGTGTGGGGCAAGCTGTTCGGTGCCACCGCCGCCAACTGGTTTGGTGCGCTGTTGTGCCTGCCCCTCATCCTGTTGCAGGCCGCGAGCAATGCGGGTGTGGCTTCCGCCCTGACCTATGGCGTCATTCTCCTGATGCTGGGGATTTTCGCCCAAGCGGTGGCGCTGCTTTCCAGCCTGGTTTTGATCCGCCGCAATACCGGCAATTGGCGGCTGGATGTTTTCCTGTGCCAAATGGCGGGCATCGGCGCCGCGCTGGTTTACTATTCGCTGTGGAGTTCGATTTCCGCGTTCGAGCGCAGTGGCACCTCCGCCATCGATTGGTGGGGTCATGCCTTCAACCTGAGCAGCTTCCACCTTGTCTCGCTGTTGGTGTTTCTAGGTTGGGCACTGGTGGGTTGCTGGCGGGCGATGCGGGCGGAATTGCGCTTCGCCAACGGTCCCTATGTCTGGCTGGCTTATCTTTTCTACAGTGCGGTCTATAGCGCTGGCTTTGAATCCTGGATCGGCCATCGCCTTCCAGTGACGCTGGATACCCATTCCGCCGCGGCGAAGCTGGCGCTGGCGGGCCTCACCTTGCTGGCGTCCACCTACAGCATGGCATTCCTGGAGCCCAAGGATCCTGTGCGGCTGCGCTGGCTGGGCGAGCAAATCCACAGCCACCAAGCCTACAAGGCGTTCTTGGCACTGGATTGCTGGATGTTGAGTTATGCAGCCACGGTCCTGGTGGGACTGGGTTTGGCGGCATTATGGGCCGGCGGCAACGGTTCGCTGATGGTGCTGGCCATGCTGGGGTTTCTCACCCGCGATGTCGCGATCTTTGTGCTGATGCAGGGGCGCGCCGCCGGCAAGGGCGATTTCGCGGCGTTGGGGATATTGGGCGCACTCTATCTGCTGGTGCCGACGCTGCTGGGCGGGTTGAATTTACGCATGCTGGATTTTCTGGTCCTGCCTTCCAGTGCAGCCAGTGTCATTGCCGCTTGGGCCGAGGGCGTGCTTTGCGCCTACCTGGCCTTCACCCGCATCGCGCGCTGAACGGCCCCTCGCGGGCATTCCAGGCTAGCGTCCGGCGAAGGCGGCCAGTTCGGCGGCAAAGCCCGGCATCACCGCATCCCAGTCGCCGAATTTTTCCGGCCAGAACACACGGGTATCGGCGTGCCAGGGATACTCCGCTGTTCCCATTTGCGGCCAGCCAAGACCGACGGCCAGGAACCACACTTTCGCGCCCACACTGCCGGCGGTGTGCGCGGCCGCGGTGGGTGCGGAGAGAACCAGGTCCAGTGCCAACGCCAACGCGGCGGTGCCGTCGATGTCGTCCTTGAGGTCCAGTCCTTCCACCGTGTGGATGCGCACGCCGAATTTCTCCTCGGCGCGGGCGATATCGGGGGCGCTGTCGCCATATTGCAGATTGACGAAACTGATACCGGGCGTCTGGAGGATGGTGCCCCAGGCATCGATGGGCGAGAAATATTTTGCGCGCTTGCCCGCGATCAGCATGGAGCGCCAGCAGATGCCGACCTTCTTGCCCGGAAGCGGTTTGAGCTTCTCCTTGAAGGCCGCCACGCGGGCCGGATCCGGCACCAGAAAAGCCTTGCGGGGAAAATCGGCCACCGACTTGCGGTAATATTGCAGAGCCGATCCCATGGGGGCCCAGAAATCCGGTTTGTTGTCCTTGGCCGCGAACGGCACCAGACGCAAGGCCTTGTTGCCGTCCTTGTCGATCAAGGTGCGATCGTCATAGCTGCCGACCTCTGCCTTGGGATAGGACCGCTGGAACAATGGGATCAGGCGGGGGTCGACGCTGATTTGCAGCTTGCCCTCATCGCCCAACGCGGCCTGCACGTCCGGAAGGATGTTGGAAAACATGATTTCGTCACCCAGCCCCTGTTCGCCCACCAGCAACAATTTCTTGCCGCGCAGATCCTCGCCCTGCCAGCGGGGTGCGTCGATCATGTGGTGGAAGTAACAGCGGAAGCGCTCATTGTTGCGAATCTCATATTCGCGGAAGCCTTCTTCCACCTTGCCCAGGCCGATCAGGCAGATGCTGCGCGAGTGCCGGGTTTCAATGCGTTCGGCCGGGTCGACCACCCGCTCCATCGCCTTGTCATAATTGACCAGGCCCTTCGCGTACTGGCTGAGATGCTGGTAGGCATAGCCCAGATTGTGATAGGCGCGGGCAAATCCCGGCTCCAGTCGTGCGGCTTCCTCGTAGAAAATCAGGCTCTCCTCGGCGCGGCTGTGCTCCGCCAGCACGGTGGCCAGGGAATTCCATAAAATCGCCTGCTCGGGCATGCGGAAAATCGCAGCGCGCAGGATTTCGATGGCGTTCTCGACCTGGCCCATATCCGCCAGGCAGCTGCCCAGATTGTTGTAGCCCAAAGGGGACTCGGGACAGAGGCTGATATAGACCTGAAACATCCTGGCCGCGGCCTCGTTCAGCTTCAGATTCCAGGCCGTGAGCCCAAGATTGATCAAAAGCTCGGGGTCTTCGCGGTCCAACTCAAAGGCGCGCTCATAGGTCACCAGCGCCTTGTGGAGATGACCCATCCGTTCCAGCGCCATGGCCAGGACATGGAAAGCCTTGGGGTTTTCGCTATCGGCCTCGGTGGCCTTAAGGGCCCATTGGGCGGCCTTGACCAGGTCGCCCCTGCGCCAGAACCGCACGGCCCGCTTGAGCGCGATATTGGAACGATGCCGGACTTTTTCCTGGAGGACTGCGTTGAACAGTTCTTCCAGCTTGTCGATGGCCGCCAGGCGGGCATCCACGCCGGTAAGGGTATCCAATGTCGGCTGGGGCAGGGCCTGGGCCATATCCGTCTCGGTTTGAAATCGGCCGGTATCAAAGCGGTTTATCGTTAATCACTCGTTATCGAAAAAGTTGAAAAATGAAGCATCGGCCGGGGCTTTGTGTTTCTGGCGGCAAAAGTGCAAGCGGGGCAACGTGAAAAACATCGCCGAACGTCTGGCCGACGTCTCGATCCATTACGGACCGGTGCTGGCGAGCACGGACGGCTTCGACGTCATCGACTGCCTGGCCTGCGGCTTCCGCCACATCGATCCCTTGTTCACCACCGATCAGTTGCGCAAGTTTTATGAAAGCGAATTCTACGAAAGCGAGCGGCCCGAATATTTCGAGCGCATGGAAGCCGACCGGGACTGGTGGATGCTGCGCTACCGCCATTACTATGAATTGCTGGAAGCGCACGCGCCGGGGCGCCGTCTTCTCGATATCGGTTCGGGTCCGGGCTATTTCCTGGAAGCGGGCCGCGCGCATGGCTGGCAGGTGCTGGGCTTCGAGCCGTCGCGCGCCGCCGCCAACTATGCGCGGAAGCGGGGCCAGGCTGTGGTCAATGATTTCTTTTCCGCCGCCGAGGCGAGGGAGCATGGACCTTTTGACGTCATTTCCATGAGCATGGTGCTGGAGCATGTACGCGATCCGATCGGATTGATCGAAGAGGCGAGGAGCCTGCTGGTTCCGGGTGGACTGCTGTTTGTGGCGTCGCCCAACGACTTCAACCCGCTGCAGATCATCTTGTGGAAGAAGATGGGCTTCCAACCCTGGTGGGTGAATCCCAAGCATCACCTTAACTATTTCGATACGGGTTCGGCAAAATCGTTCCTTCAGGCGCGGCGTTTTGAGGTCCTGCATCTGGAGACCAGCTATCCGCTGGAGAATTTCCTGCTGGCGGGGCGCAACTATGTCGGCAATCCGGCCTTGGGGCGCCAGTGCCATGACGAACGCAAAGCGTTCGAGAGCGCGCTCTTCCTTCACGACAAGGCGCAGATCAAGGCGCTGGCCGCATCCTGGGCGGCGCAGGGTATCGGGCGCGAATTCATCATTCTGGGCAGGAAACCGTGACGTCTCAGCAAACCGCAAAATCCAAGGACCGCCTTGTGCCGGTGGCCCAACCCGAAATCCGCTCCGAACCGTGCGAAGGCGCGGACCTGGTCCTCGACGCCTTTCTGCGTCACCGGGTGAAGCATGTTTTCATCTACCCCGGCGGCACCATCGCGCCCATCCTTGATCGCATCGAGAAGCGTTCCAAGATCGAGATCGTCTGTCCCCGCACCGAGCAGGGCGCCGGTTATGCCGCGCTGGGCTATGCCCGCATGACCGGCGAAACCGCGGTGTTCATGGTGACCTCCGGGCCCGGCGTGACCAATGCGGTGACGCCCATCGCCGATGCTTATTACGACAACATCCCGCTGGTGGTGATTACCGGCCAGGTCGGGGTGTCCGACATGCGCGGCGATTTGCCGGTGCGGCAGCGCGGATTTCAGGAAGTCGACACCGTCGAGCTGATGAAGCCCATCACCAAGCGCGCATTCCTGGTCAAGGATATCCGCGAGCTGCCGGACGTGATGGAACAGGCGTTTTTTCTGGCCCGCTCGGGCCGGCGCGGTCCCGTGGTGGTGGATCTGCCCATGAACGTGCAACGCGGCACCACGCAGGATTGGCGCGTCCCAGCCAAGCGCACCGATGTCCTGCCGTTTGTGCCTGCGGACAAGATCGAAACCCTGGCGCAGTGGATCGCCGGCGCGACGCGACCGGTGATCCTGGCGGGGGGCGGCGTGATCGCCGCGAATGCGCAAGCCGAGCTGCGCGAGTTGGCAGACCGCTATCGCATTCCAGTGACCATGAGCATGCCCGGTATGGGCGCCTATCCGTCCCAGGCGCCGCTTTCGCTGGGCTTGTGCGGTTACGCCGGCAGTCAATATGCCAATTTGGCGATGTACAAATCCGACCTGCTGATCGGCATCGGTACGACATTCCACTTGCGCCAGACCGGCAGCCTGCCGGACAAGACCGTCGAGCAAGGCCGCATCGCCCGCATCGACGTGGACGTCAATGAATTGCGTCACAGCCGGGTGCCGCTGGACCTGGAGATCAACGCCGATGCCAAAGCGGCGCTGACGGCTTTGCTACCCGCGCTGGAGGGCCAGACGGCCTCCAATATCGCATCTCAGACCGTTTCCTGGCTCAATCGGATCGAGGGCTGGAAAGCGACCTATCCGCTGTTGCCGGGAAAGCCCGGCCGGTTGCCCAAGCCGCAGTCCGTCATCGAGGCCGTCAACATCGCCGTCCGCGGCCAAAAACTGATCGTCACCACCGGCGTAGGCCAGCATCAGGTATGGGTGCCGCGCCATTTCGATTTCGATGCGCCGGACCGCACGCTGCTGACGTCATCCGGCCACGGTACCATGGGCTTCGATCTGCCGGCCGCCATCGGTGCCAAAATCGCCCATCCCGATGCCATGGTGATCTGCTTTGTCGGCGACGGCAGCCTGCAAATGAACATCCAGGAACTGGCCACCATCGTGGAGCGCGATCTCGACATCAAGATCGTGGTGCTGGACAACCATGCGCTGTCCATCGTGGCGCAATTCCAGCGCCAGAACTGGAAATCCCATCCCGCCACGGGCGACAAGTACAATCCGGACTTTGCGGGCATCGCGCTGGCCTATGGCATTGTCGGGGTCTCGATCACGTCGCAACAGGATCTGGCCGGCAAGCTTGGCGTCGCCTTGCAACACAAAGGGCCGGTCCTTATCCACTGCCAGGTGGACCCCGAAGAAGACCTGCTTCCCATGCTGTTGGGCGGCCATACGCTGGACGATATGTCCCATGAATCGTCGTTCTGATCATTCCGGGGCCGCGAGGATCGCGCTGGTCACGGGGGCGGGCAGCGGCATCGGCCGCGCCTGCGCCCTCGCCCTGCTGGCGGCCGGCTATCGCGTGGCCTGCGGTTACAATCGCAATCGCGCGGGCGCGGAGGAAATCGCAAAAGACTTCTCCAACGGCTTTGCCGTGAAGATCGACATCGCCAGCCGTGCGTCGGTGAAACGCGCCATTGCGGCATCGTCCCGGCATTTCGGCGCCGGCATCGACATTGTGGTCAACAACGCCGCCCTGGTGCAGGAAAAGCCGCTCGAGACTATCACCGACGCCGATTGGGACCGCATGCTGGCGGTCAACCTGCGCGGCGCCTTTATCGTGGCGCAGGAATGCCTTCCCGGCATGCTGAAGCGCAAATGGGGCCGCATCATCAACATCACGTCCATCGGCGGGCAATGGGGCGGCATGCGCCAAGTGCATTATGCCGCCGCCAAGGCGGGATTGATCAATTTCACCCATTCGCTGGCCAGGCTCTATTCGGGTGCCGGCATCACGGCCAATGCCGTTGCCCCCGGACTGGTGGCCACCGACATGATCCGCCGGGAACTCAAGTCCAAGGCCGGCAAAAACAAGGCGGCGCAGATTCCGGCGGGGCGCATCGCCGAGCCGGACGAAATTGCCGCTGGTATCGTCTATCTGGCGTCGGAAGCGGCCGGCTATGTCACCGGCCAGACCCTGAACATCAATGGCGGAATGCTGATGTCATGAAGACACTGTTGATTCTCGGTGCCGGCAAGGAACAGGTCGCGGCCATTGCCGCTGCCAAGGCCAAAGGCATCCGCACCGTCGTGCTGGACATGAACCCCAAGGCTGATGGGTGTGACCTGGCGGATGAATTCCATTCCGTCAGCACCCGCGACCGCGCGGCCATCCTCGAATTCGTTAAAAGCTATCCGGGCAGGATCGATGGCGTGATGACGATCGCCAGTGATATCCCGCACATGGTCTCCGCCGCGGGCGAGGCCCTGGGCGTACGCCATATCCCCCGCGACGTGGCGGAGCTTTGCGTCCACAAATTGCATATGAAGGAAAGGCTTCGCGAAGCGGGCGTGAATGTGCCGCACTTCGCGCGCATTTCTTCGGTGGACGAACTAAAAGTCTTTATCGCCGAAACCGGCTTTCCGGTGGTCATCAAGCCGGTGGACAATTTGGGCGCGCGTGGCGTGCAGCGCCTCACCCAGGGGATGGATGTCGCCCAGGCGCTGAACTATTCCCGCGCATTCGCCCATGGCGGCGAAATCATCGCCGAGAAGTTCATCGGCGGATTGCAGATCAGCACCGAAGGGCTGATGCATGAAGGCGTGCTTTATTGCACCGGCTTTGCCGACCGTAATTATGCGCGGCTGGACAATGCCGTGCCTTTCATGGTCGAGGATGGCGGCGACATTCCCACGGTCCTGAACGACCGCGACAAGGCGCTGGTCGAGGCGGAATTCGAAAAGGCGGCGCGGGCTCTCGGCATCGATTGGGGTCCGGCCAAAGGCGACATGATTTTCGGCGACGACGGCAAGCCCTATGTGATCGAGATCGCGGCCCGGCTCTCGGGCGGCAATTTCTGTTACGACAAGGTGCCTTGGTCCACCGGCGTGGACATCGTGGATATCCTGGTGGACATGGCGGTGGGAAATACCGTCGATCCGGAACGCTTCACGTCGTCGCGCAATCTCGCCACCTCGCAGCGCTACTTCTTCCCTTCGGCGGGCAGGATCAGGGACATTCAGGGTCTGGCGGCGGCGCGGGCATTGCCGCATATCCGCAAGCTGGATGTGTGGGCGAAAGCGGGCGATACCATCGCGGCGGCGGAAAACCATCCTTCGCGCGTGGGCTACGTCATTTCCTGCGCGCCGACGCGGGAAGAAGCAGTGGCCGCCGCGCAAGCCGCCATTGCCCAGGTCGAATTCATGGTGGAGGCCTGAGATGGTCAAGTTCATCGCCGAAGTCTCCAGCAATCATGCCCAGGATCTGGGCCGCTCGCTGGCTTTTGTGGATGCCGCGGCGGATTGCGGCTTCGATGCCGTGAAGTTCCAGCTCTTCCGCGTCGCCCAACTGTTCGCGCCGGAAATCCTGGCCAAGAGTCCGCAACATCGCAAGCGCGTGGCCTGGGAGTTGCCGGTGGCGCATCTGGAACCGATCGCCCGCCGCTGCCGGGAGCGAGGCGTGGAATTTTCCTGCACGCCTTTCTATCTGGAAGCGGTGAAGGAGCTCGAGCCTTATGCCGCCTTCTACAAGGTGGCCTCTTATGAGCTGTTGTGGGATGACCTGCTGAAAGCCTGCGCGGCTACCGGAAAGCCGGTGATCATTTCCACCGGCATGGCAATCATGCCGGAAATCAAGGCCGCCGTCGCGATCCTGGAAAAAGCAGGCGCCAGTGACATTACTGTGCTGCATTGTGTCTCCGCCTATCCTTCGCCACCGGAACAGTCCAACCTGTCGGCGATTGCAGCTATCCGCAAAGAAACCGGCGCCAAGGTCGGCTGGTCGGATCATTCGCGCGTGCCGGCGGTGATCGAGCGGGCCGTGCATCACTGGAATGCCAGCACGATCGAACTGCATCTGGACCTGGACGGCACGGGCGAGGAATATCATACCGGCCATTGCTGGCTGCCTGGGGAGATCGCGCCGGTCATCCTCCGCATTCGCCAGGCCTTCACGGCGGACGGCACGGGCTTCAAGGAACCGGTGCCGGCGGAATTGGCCGATCGCGAATGGCGCGCCGATCCGTCGGACGGACTGCGTCCCTTCAGGCATGTGCGCGAAAGCTGGACGCCGGCCTGATGTCCGGCTCGACATCTGCCTCTGCGATGTCGCGCCCGGTGGTTGCCGTCATCCAGGCGCGCATGGGTTCGTCGCGCCTGCCGGGCAAGGTTTTGATGCCGGTCGCAGGAAAGCCACTTCTTTGGCACATCCTGCACCGGCTGGGGCAATGCCGCACGGTGGATAGCGTCGCGGTCGCCACGTCGACAGAGGCGCTTGATGACGCGATCTCAGCCTTCTGCGCCGAGGCCGGCGTGACCTGCATTCGCGGACCGCTCCACAATGTGCTGGAACGCTACCGGCTTGCGGCCATGGAGACCGGCGCCCGAACCCTCTTGCGCGTAACCGGTGACGCGCCGCTGATCGACCCCGGCCTGATCGACTATCTGGTCGCCAGCATGATCGAGGCGGAAGCCGATTATGTGCAGTTCGCACCCGGCATCTTATGCGCCCATGAAGGCGTGGACGTATTTTCCCGCCGGGCACTGGACTGGCTGGCGGGCCATGCGACGGATCACGACTATGCGCGTGAGCATGTCACCAGCTATTTCAAGAAATTCCCAGATTCCGTGCGTACCGCCTATCTGCCGGCCTTTGGGCCGCTGGCCCGCGACCCGCAGCGGCTCAGCGTGGATACGCCGGCAGACCTGGAATGGCTGCGTGCCGTTTACCAGCGGCTGAAGGCGCCGGCCGGCGAAGCGCCGCTCACCGAAGTCTTGCAGCTGCTGGAAAAGGAGCCGCAACTGCGCGCCATCAACGCGCATGTCCGGCAAAAACCCGTCACCGAAGTCGAACGGCCGAAGGCGGCGGCACGCTTGGGCCTGGGCACGGTGCAGTTCGGCCAAGCTTATGGCATCTCCAATCAGCATGGCCAGGTGCCTCTGGAAGAGGCGCGCGCCATTGTTGCCCGCGCCGGCAGTGCCGGGATCGGCTTGATCGATACCGCCGCCAATTACGGCGAGGCGGAAAAGATCCTGTCGCAGATGGACACACCGGGTTTTCGCGTCGTCACCAAGACGATCGGTGCCGCGCAAGGCATCGATGCTGTTTTGACCCGGGCGCGCCGATCGGTGGAAAATCTTGGCCGCGTCGATCTTCTGCTGGTGCATGCCGCGGCCGACCTGAAGGGGCCTGAAGGGCCGGCCTTGTGGCGGGCCCTGCAAGACCTCAAGGCGAAAGGCGAGGTCGGCGGCATCGGAATCTCCGCCTATGTCGCGGACAATCCGGCGGAGTTGGCGGAGCAATTTCGTCCTGATGCCATGCAGGTGCCTTTCAGCCTTTTGGATCAACGGCTGTTGCGAGACGGTTCTTTGCGGCGATTGAAGGAGTTGGGGGTGGAAATTCACGCCCGTTCGCTCTTCCTGCAGGGTCTTTTGTTCATGGAGACACCGCCGGAAAAGCTTGCCGCTGCGGCCCCGTTATTGGCCGGGGTCCGCGCACGGATCGCCAATACCGGAATGACGCCCCTGGTTGCGGCGCTGGGGTTTGTGTTGTCACGCCCGGAGGTGGACGTGGCGGTGGTCGGCGTCACCTCCACCCGACAGCTTGAAGGGATTTTGGCCGGCGTGACGATGCCGCCGCCCGAAATCGATTGGGCCGCTTTCGCCTTGGATGACGCGCGGGTGCTGACGCCGTCGCTGTGGTGAGCCAGGCAGCCCTATTTTTCCAAAGCTGAGCATGTCCGTCTCGGCGGCGTCGGGAACGGCGCTGCCTTTGCCGTATTTCCTAAGGCGATCGAGCCGGCAGGCCCCGGATGAAGCACCGCGCCATTCTGTTCGCATTTTTCGGCCTGCTGCTGCCGGTCTTGGGCTGGAGCACGCCGGCACCGCAAGCCCCATCCCAGGTCTATGGCGACTTGTACCGCGCGGTGGAAATGGGCGGGCTGTTCGCAGACCAGAAAACCTTCGCCGATGCCGTTCCGTCTGAACCGCCGCCACAGCTTCTGGCGGACTATGCGCGCGACAAGGCGCAGCCGGGATTCTCCTTGAAGGCATTTGTGGCGCATCACTTCGTCTTGCCGCGGACGCCCGGCGTCACTCATCGTCCCAGCCACGACGCGCGGGCCTATATCCGGCAGATGTGGACGGTGTTGCGCCGGCCGCCGGACAAGGCTGGGCGGAATTTCTCTCTCTTGCCCTTGTCGCGCCCCTACATCGTGCCGGGAGGGCGCTTCCGCGAGATCTATTACTGGGACAGCTATTTCACCATGCAGGGCCTGATGCAGGACGGACAGGTTGCGCTCGCCCGCGACATGCTGGCCAATTTCGCCGATTTGATCAGCCGGTACGGGCATATCCCCAACGGCAACCGCAGCTATTATCTCTCGCGCTCGCAGCCGCCCTTCTTTGCGTCCATGGTGGAACTGGTGGCTGGCCGGGAGGGCGCACGCCAATATCTGCCGCGACTGCAGGCGGAGTATGACTATTGGATGCTGGGTGCGCCCGGCCCCGGTGGCGCGGACCGGCATATGGTGGCGCTGCCCGATGGCACCTTGCTCAACCGCTATTGGGACGAGCGCGCCGCACCCCGCGACGAATCTTTCCGCCAGGATGTGGAAACCGCGCGCCAATCCGGCCGGCCGGCCTCCGAGATCTACCGCGAGTTGCGCGCCGGCGCGGAGTCCGGCTGGGATTTCAGTTCACGCTGGCTGGGTGATGGGCAGCATCTCCCAACCATCCGCACCACCGCCGTCCTGCCGGTCGACTTGAATTGTTTGATGCTGCATCTGGAACAGGTCCTGGCGCTTGGCTACCGCCTGTCGGGCGACGCCAGCAAAGCGCAAGCCTATGCCGCGAAGGCCCAGGCCCGGGCCGCCGCGATCCGCCGGTTGATGTGGAGCCAAAGGGACGGGGTGTTTGCCGATTATCTGTGGCGTGAGCAACGGCAAAGTCCCGAACTGTCCGCCGCCACGGTGTATCCGCTGTATTTTGGGATCGCGACTCCACAACAGGCGCGTGCCGTCGCGGCCGCGCTGTCCCGGCATTTCCTGATGCCAGGCGGCCTGGCGACCACACCGAACCGGACAGGTCAGCAATGGGATCGGCCCAATGGATGGGCGCCGCTGCAATATCTGGCCGTCGAAGGGCTGAAACGCTATGGCGAAGACAGACTGGCGGCCGAGATCGCGCACCGCTGGATCGGCGTCAATCTGCGCTCTTATGCCAAGGCGGGGCTGCTGCAGGAAAAATACGAGCTCGAGTCACCCGATTCCGTTCCGGCGGGCGGCGGTGAATATGCGGTTCAGGATGGTTTCGGCTGGACCAATGGTGTGTTGGCCCGGCTGATGAGCGAGTATCCTCAATAACCCTCAACCAGCAACCCGGCCACATTCTCTGCCATTGCAAGTGATGCGGTAAGCCCGGGTGACTCGATCCCGAACAGGTTGACCAGTCCGGGCAGGCCGTGCGACGGCGGTCCGTCGATGCGAAAGTCGGCATTGGGCTGGTCCGGTCCCGCCAGTTTGGGCCTTACCCCCGCATAATCCGGCGCCAGCATCTCGGCTTTCACGCCCGGCCAGTAGGAGGCGACAACAGGCGCGAAGCGGGCGGCAATATCCGGGGACACGGTATAGTCGATGTTCGCGGGATCGTTGCTCGCCAGCCATTCGACATTGGGCCCGAAGCGCGCGCGCCCGCCCATGTCCAAGGTCACGTGGACGCCCAGTCCACCCGGCTCGGGAACAGGATAGACCAGGTGACGGAATGGGCTTTTGACGGAGAGGCCCGCATAACTGCCTTTGGCCAGGAAAAGGGCAGGGATGTCGCGCAAGCCTTCGATGCGTGACGCCAGCGCTTGCGCCCACAGCCCTGCGGCGTTGACGACCAATTGCGCTTGAAGGGTGAATGCCTCGCCTTCGCTTTGCACGGACAAGACCCAGCCGCCGTCTTTTGGCCTGACCGCGCGCACATCGGCGCCGCGCACCAGGGTTCTGTCGCCCAACAGCGCCAGCATGTATTGGTGGCTGTCGATGATGCCGGTGGAGGGCGAGAACAGGCCGGTGTCGGCTTTGACCTCGGGCTCCAGTTCGGCGATTTCCCGCCTGCTCAACGGCCTCAGATCGTCGACGCCATTGTCCGCTGCCAGTTTGGCGATTGCGGCCAACTGCGCATCCTGGCCGGCATGGCCGACGATCAACTTTCCCAGCTTTTTGTGCGGCACGCCATGATCGGCGCAAAAATCATAAAGCAGCCGCTTGCCCGCGACGCAAAGCTTCGCCTTCAACGAGCCTTGCGGGTAATAAATGCCGGCATGAATCACCTCGCTGTTGCGGGCGCTGGTCTCCATGCCGATATGATCGTTTTTTTCCAGAATGATGGTGTCGCGCCCATCCAAGGCGAGGCGACGCGCCACCGCCAGCCCCACCACGCCGGCGCCGATGACCACAGCGTCCGCTTCAAAATTTTCCATTTTTGCTTCTTGCCGTGAAAGCACAGCCGCGGCAAGGCGCTCCTTCCTCTTTCCGTGCCGTTGCCTCAGGCGGGCTTTTATGACGCTATGCGGGCGCCATGTTTTTCATACTATCCAAGATTTTCTGGATATTGGCCGCCCCCAGCCATTGGCTGGGATTGCTGGTCGTGGCTACAGCACTTTGTCTTCTGTTTCGCAGGCCCGGCGCGGCCAAGATTCTTG
>DATBCP010000548.1:0-3777 GCA_036270435.1 Rhizomicrobium sp.
CGCCGGAGCTGGAGAGCTTCATGAAGATCGCCGACCTGGCAAAGCCGGTCGGCGATCCGCTCACCGCGCTGCGCACCCTGCAGCGGGGCATCTATGATTCCTTTGACTATGAAGCCGGGGTCACCGAGGTCAATTCGCCCATTGAAGTGGCGCTGGAACAGCGCCGCGGCGTCTGCCAGGATTTCGCCCATATCATGACGGCGATCGCCAGGCGCTGGGGCATCCCCTGCCGCTATGTCTCCGGCTATCTCTACCACAAGGGCAGCCGGGACCGCTCGGCCGCCAATGCCACCCATGCCTGGGTGGAGGCCTATCTGCCGTCGCTGGGTTGGGTGGGGTTTGACCCCACCAACAATATCATGGCTTGCGAACGCCATGTCCGTGCCGCGGTGGGCCGGGACTATGCCGATGTGCCACCGACGCGGGGCACTTATAAAGGCGGCGCCGACAGCGAGCTTTCCATCGCCGTGTCCCTGGAGCCGACGCCCGCCCCGGTGCGGCATGAGGATTTCCTGAAAGTGGCCCGGCCGATGGCGTCGCCGACGCCGACCGCGTCTATGCCGGAAAGGCTTTACCACCAGCAACAACAACAACAGCAATAAGGCGCCCCCTGCCTGCCGGCCCTTCGCTTACGCTCAGGGCGTTCGCCGCCCAAGCCCTCCGCTCATGCTCCGGGCGTTCGGCATTCGGTCCACTGGATCGATTTGCCGCTTCGCGGACTCCACTGGACTGTTTTGCCCGCCTTCGGCGGTCGCGTCTCACCTACAAAATCCTGCGCGTCAAAAAAGGCTTGAGATGACCAAGCGTAAAAAAAGGGAACTCGAAGGCACGCTGGAAGTGGACGGCTATCCCCTGCGCTGGAGTCTGAAGAGCGAGCAGATATGGGATCCGGGCGGCGAGCATGTCGGCTTGCGCCTGTCGGTCGAGCGCTCGGATGAAAATCATCGCGAACTGGTCCTGGAATATCCCTTCCGGGAAGGCGGCAAGATCGAGCGGCCGGACATCGACCCCCATACCTTGGAAGCCGACATTCGCTGCGCCATGGAAGGCGGCTGGAAACCGAACTCGCGCGGCCGGCCCTTTATTTTCCAGCTTTAGGCAACCTTAACGCCTCGTAAAGGATTGCCCGTCAATCCGTCAGGCTTTTGTTAAGGCGTACCTGCTTATTCTCTGCTCCGTTCGAGAGGGAATAGGCTCTATGCCGCTGAAATTGTCGTTAAAGCCTGGTGAAAAGTTCGTGCTGAATGGCGCGGTTCTGGCCAACGGCGATAAGCGCACCAGCCTGGTGATCCAGAACAAGGCCTGCCTGCTGCGCGAAAAAGACATCATGCAGCCGGAGGAGGCCAATACCCCGTCACGGCGCATCTATCTCGCCATCATGATGATGTATCTGGACGGCGAAGCCAGCGAGGAGCCGTATAACGAATTCGCCCTGCGCATGACCGAGTTCATGGGGGCGATCCGCACCCCTTCCATCCTCGCCATGTGCGTGGATATCAGCCGCGATGTGGCGCAAGGCGCCTATTACAAAGCCCTGATTGCTTGCCGCAAGCTATTCGAATTGGAACAGGAGCGATTGAATTATGAGCCTTAATGCCTACAAGGCCGCGCAGGTCGCGACCGAAGACCCCCGCACCACCGAATATCGCCTGTTCGGCCAGGTCACCGGCGCGCTGCTCCGCGCCAAGGAAAGCAATGCCGTCGGCGCCCCCCTGGTCGAAGCGGTGGACTGGAATCGCCGCTTGTGGCGCACCTTGGCCGCCGATTGCATGGACGATCGCAATGCGCTCACCCAGGATGTCCGCGCCAAGATCATCTCGCTGTCCTTGTGGGTGGCGAAATATTCCCGCAGTGTGACCAGGGAGAAAGCGTCCTTGGATCCTTTAATTGAGATCAACCGCACCATCATGCAAGGCTTACAGGCCGGCTAAGGCGAGTTCAAAGCTTGAATTGAAAAGCCGGTGCCTAGCGCCGGCTTTTTTGTTTGTTGCTGTTTTATTTTTTGACCCCCATCCGTCGCAGCTCGGGTTTGCGAAGACGCAAACACCTCGCTGTGACACCTTCCCCCTTCCTGGCGCTTCGCGCCGAAGGGGGAAGGGAGCTGTCGGATGCTGCGGGTCGCTCGGCGGAATGCCTCGCTCGAGTTTCCTGGATAATTAGATGATCTCGAGCCGCGCATTTCGTGCGGCGACCATCCGCTAGGGCCATGACCTGCCTCCCCTTCGCGCGCGTATGCGCGCTGGAAGGGGAGGTGGCCGCGATGTGCGCAGGAGCGAAGCGACGGCGTGATAATCGCGGCCGGAGGGGTTCAACAAAATAAATGCGGCGCGAGAACCCCAGATGGCCAACCTTTCCTCCGCACGTCGGCATAAATTACCGAGGGCGGCAGTTCATGCCTAATGGTTTACGGCGATTAACAAAGTTAAATCAGTGAAATCAATAGCTTATCCGGTTAATCGGCTGGCACGGGCGTTGCAAAAGCTGGTGCGGGCCTCGCCCAGGTCCGCAGAACGCGAGTTCGGCCACCAGATTTGAAACGGAGAGCAGTCATGTCTTTCAGCGTCAACACCAACGCCGGCGCGCAGGTCGCGCTGCAATATTTGAATGCCACCCAAGGTCAGCTCGACCAGACCCAGGGTGCGATCAACAGCGGCCTCAAGGTCGCGACGGCCAAGGATGATGGCGCGATCTACGCTATTGCCCAGAACCAGCGCGGCGCTCTGGCCGGCTTCCAGTCCGTGATCAACAGCCTCAACAACGGCTCGTCGGCTATCGATGTGGCCTTGTCTGCCGGCCAGTCGATTTCGGATCTCCTGATCCAGCTCAAGCAGAAGGCGCTTGCCGCCGCCGACCCCTCGCTCGACACGGCGAGCCGCCAGGCGCTGAACGCCAACTTCACCGCTCTGCGCGATCAGATCAGCACCATCGTCAAGAATGCCGTGTTCAACAACTTCAACCTGGTCGATGGTTCCACCAATCAGGTCGAGGCGCTGGCTTCCGCCGACGGCACCCGCCGCATCACCACCCAGGCCCAGAACCTGAAATTGTCGGGCGCGATCCTCACCCTGACCACCACCGCCACGGTTTCCACCCAGACCAAGGCTTCGGCCCTGATCGGCGTGCTTCAGACCTCGCTGACCAACGTCAACTCGGCCTTGGCCAAGCTGTCGTCCGGCGCGGCCAAGTTCTCGATCCAGGCGACCTTCACCCAGAAATTGTCCGACACCCTGACCGCCGGTCTGGGCAACCTGGTCGATGCCAATATGGCCCAGGAAAGCGCCAGGCTGCAGTCGCTGCAGGTCAAGCAGCAGCTGGGTGTCCAAGCCCTGTCGATCGCCAACCAGGCGCCGCAGACCATCCTGTCGCTGTTCAGGTAACATCCCTTTTCGAGGGGGCTTACGGGACGGGGCGGCGCGAAAGCGCCGTCCCGTCTTGCTTTCCAACACAGCTTCGCCTCGCCTGGAGCTGTTGCCGCAGCCCGCTACGCGGGCGTTCATGCGCCGGGGCGAACCTCCACCGGAGGTTCGCCATTTTCCGGCTCATTGCAAAAGGTCCATTGGACCTTTTGCTCACCGGCCCCACGGGCGGAGGGGGCCAATTAAGTCTCATTTACCTTGTCCTGTATCGGCGTGAACCAATATTTTCCGCAGGATTGCTGGCTTTTTCGCACGCATCTTTTCTGAAAAGTGGAAGTATTTGCCCACCTCACCCGGCAGTTTTTGCCGGGTGAGGTGGGCAAATACTTCCACTTTTCAGAAAAGATGAAGTATTTGCCCA
>DATBCP010000549.1:0-9948 GCA_036270435.1 Rhizomicrobium sp.
AAAAACCCGGACCGTCGGTGTCCGCAAATGTGACGATCACGGGCCTGCCGAAGGCGGCATCACGGGCGCGGCTCACCCATTATCGCATCGACGACACCCATTCCAATGCCTATACGGCCTGGAAAGCGATGGGGTCGCCGCAGAATCCCTCGCCGGCGCAATATGGGGAATTGAAAAGCAAGGACGGCTTGCAGCTTTTGGAATCGCCGCGCTGGATCGAAGTGAACAAGGGCGCGGCGACGGTCAGCACCGAGTTGCCGCATCATTCGATTTCGTTGTTGCAGTTGGAATGGTGAGGGCAAACCATCAACCTCGTTCCATATTTGTCATCCCGCAAGCCGCATAGCGGCTATCGGGGATCCAACTTACCGCTCGCAAGTTGGATCCCTGGTCGGCAGCGCACCGTTTCACGCTGCGTTGCGCCCGGGACGACAATTTTTTTGAAACGAAAATGGCGCCCTAATCTGCCACATCCACCCAGGCATGGGCCTTGTGGCTGGCCAGTTCCGCTTCCAGGATTTTCAATTGCCGGAGACCGTCGGCCATTTGCGGATAGTCCGGTGTCAGCGACGCATCGCGGATGGATGCGTAGAAACGCCGAAATAACTGTTTGTGGGTATCCGGATAACCCTCGGCATGGCCGCCGGGATAGTCGGCAAAGGCTCGCGCGGGTTCGAGCATCAACGACGGGTCCTTGAGCATCACTTGATTGGGCGCGTCGCGATGGCCCAGCCATAATTCTTCCGGACGTTCCTGGCGCCAGCTGGCGCCCCCCTTGGTGCCATAGATTTCCAGCACCAGACCGTTCTTGCGGCCGGCCGAAACCTGGCTGGCGGTCATGGCGCCGCGCGCTTTTCCCATCCGGAACAAGGTGGCGCCGAAATCCTCGGTCACGATGGGTATATCGACAGTCTCGCTTGGCCCACCGAGCTTTCCGGAAAACGTCTCGCCGTCACCTTTCGGTTGCTTGCGGGTGGGATAAAAGATCTGCATGTCGCTGCACACCGACGACACGCGCAGCCCGGTGACATGCTCGGCCATGTCGAAGAAATGCGAGCCGATATCGGCCATGACGCGCGAGGGGCCGCTGACGTCGGGATCGACCCGCCAGTTCCAATCCGTCTCGTACAGCATCCAGTCCTGGGAATAGGTGCCCTGGACCACCAGTATCTCGCCGAACGCGCCTTCTTCGCGCATCCGGCGCATCTGCTGTACCATCGGATAATAGCGCAGATTGTGGCACAGCCCGCCACGCAGCTTCTTTTCCGCCTGCAACTCCACCAGCGCCTGCGCCTGCGCCACATCCATCGCCAGCGGCTTTTCGCACAGCACATGCTTGCCCGCCTCGAAGGCCGCCCTGGCGATGGGAAAATGCGAATCGTTTGGCGTGGTGATATGCACCGCCTCGATGGAAGGATCGCGGATCACGTCCTGCCAGTCGCCGGTGGCGTTGAGCACATTATAGCCGGCCGCCGCGGCGCGCGCCTTGTCCGAGCTGGTGGCGGCGATCTCGACCACATCCACATTCTCGACCCGGCGCAGGGCTTCCAGATGCACCCGGCCCATGAAGCCGGTGCCGATCACCGCAGTACGAACGCGATCCATTAGAGCATGTTCTCCCCAGGTGGAATCGCCTGCGCCGCGAGTATTTTGTGACGTGGGCAGGGTGAGCCGGAAATAGCAATCGCCGGCAGGCGATTGCCCGGCGAACGCGCGGAGCGTAAGCGACGCGCCGGGGGCAACAGTCCATCTACATATTGGGCCCACCCGGCCGCTCGCCCAAGCTCGCGGCGTTCGGCACTCAAATCGGTCCACTGGACCGATTTGCCGCTTCGCGAACGTGCCTCACCCCACGGCGCAAAAGACCGCGGCCCTTCGGGTTGCCGTCCGGCGGGCGCCCGCGGCGTCGCAAGGCTCGACCGATGGGTCTCCGTATCGCTCTTCGCCGTCCATACGCTGTCGCTATGGACCCTGGCGGTTCCCCTCGCCGGACGACAACGCAGGCTGTTTCGACCTGGGGAGAACATGCTCATACCCACCAGGCCGCGGCCGGTTTTTCCCGGATCACCAATTGGCTGAGCAGCGACGCTGCCTTGGTCAGGCCTTCGTCCGGCGACATCAAACTGTCTTCATGCTCGATGGACAGGACATCGTCATAGCCATACATGCGCAAGGTCGAGATGAACTCGCTCCACCATTCCGCGCTATGGCCATAGCCCACGGTGCGGAACATCCAGGACCGGTCGCGTTCCTGGGTATAGGGTTTGGTGTCCAGCACGCCGGTCTTGGGCATGTTGGCGGCATAGAGCTGGGTATCTTTGGCATGGACATAATGGATGGCGTCGCCCAGCACCCGCACCGCCTGGATGGGATCGATGCCCTGCCAGAACAGATGGCTGGGATCCAGGTTGGCGCCGACCGACGGGCCCGCGATGGCACGCAGCCTGAGCATGGTTTCGGGATTGTAGACCACAAAGCCCGGATGCATCTCGATGGCAACCTTCACGCCATGATCGGCGGCGAACTTGCCATGCGCCTTCCAATAGGGCGTGACCACTTCGTCCCATTGCCAGTTCAAGATGTCGAGGAAGTCCGGCGGCCAGTGGCAGGTCACCCAGTTGGGAAACTTGGCGTTGGGGGAATCGCCGGGACAACCGGAAAAATCCACCACCGTCTTCACGCCCAACTTTTCCGCCAACAGGATGGTCTTGCGGCTGGTTTCGCTGTGCTTGGTTGAAATCTCCTTGTCGGGATGCAGCGGATTGCCGTGGCTGGACAGGGCCGAGATGGTCATGCCCGCGTCGGCGATCTTGCTCTTGAAGGTCTGGAGCTCAGCCGGATTGTCCAGCATGGACAATTGGACATGGGCATCGCCGGGATAGTTGCCGGTGCCGAATTCCACCGTGTCCAGCCCCAAGGATTTCAGCTTTTTCAACACTTCGTCCAGCGGCAAGGCCGACAGCAAGGGCGTGAACACTCCCACCTTCATGGTATCCTCCTGGGGCCCCTCGATAGGGGGCGAAGTTCGGCGATTTCAGACCATCCGGGGGGCTCGCGCAACTGTCCTGGCAGCCTCACAGCGCCACGGCGGAACGCAGGCCCAGCACGACGGCGCCGGCGCCCAAGCGGGCCTGCGGATTCGACAGGTCCAGCACCCGTCCGCCGGGGTGGATGATCCATTGCACATCCGGTTGCACGATCCACCAGCTTGCGAGCTGTGCCTGGTAGGAGATTTCCAGCACCGATTCAAAATCCGGCGTTGGCGGATGTTGGCCGCTGATCCTGGCATAGTCCTGGGTGAGATCGCGCTGGAGCGCGCTCACCTGTTCATAGCTGAGTCCGATGCCGACCGTGTCATTGCTGCGGCCAAAGGGTGCGGCATAGCTCAAGCCGCCATCCATATGAAACTCGATTCTGTTGCGGTCGGAAGGATTGCCGCCGACGCGGAAGAAGCCGCCCAGGCCGGAATCGCTGGTGCCTTCGCGGCGCCACAAGAGCTGGTCGAGTATGAAATAGCTGCCATAGTCGCCGCGGCGTTCGTCCGGGATTCCGTTGGAGGCCGGATTGGCCAGGGAGAGATGCATGGTGTCGAACCGCTGGTCAGCGAATTTGCCGCTGTGAATCCAGCCGCCCAGCTTCAGGGTTCCCGGTAGGTCGGAAATACGCATGCTATAGGCCATTTCGCCGATGGCAAAGACATCGCCATTCATATGGAAATCGAAGCCGGCCTCATCCGTCCTGGGATCGCCGCTGAAGACGGCCGCGGTGAGGGTCAGCCGCGGCGACACTGCGGCGCGTGCGCGCAGGCCCGGCCGCGCCACCGGATAGGCGGGCCCGCCGCTGGGCAAGTTGACGCCCATGATGGCCGGCCAGCCGAAGGTCGCGTTGATGAACAGCGTCGCATATTGGCTGACAAAGAACTCATCGTCGGCGGCGATTTGGCCGACGCGCAGCGACACAGCGTCGTCGAACAGAGACTGCTGCAGCCACAAATCGAACAGCTTGATGGCCGGCGGCGCTTCGATATTGCTGACGGTGATCAGGTTGCCCAGATAATGCGACGTCAGGCCCTCGCCATGGATCTGATAGGCATTGGCGTGGAAGATCAATCCGGGCATGCCAAAGGCCTTCGCCATGTCGATATTGGCGAAGAGTTCCAGCCGCCCCTCGATCACCGCGCCCTGGCGCATGCCCGAATTCAGATTGCCCAGCGACTCCAGGATCTCGTCGCCGCCCAGTTGAACGCCGGCGTCTTCCCATCTGGATCGCATGCCGTCCCAATCGCCGGTTAGCGTCGGTCTTTGAAACACGTCCTCGTAATTCAACACTTGGGCGCGTGCGGGCGAGGCAAGCAGCAGTCCCAGCAAGAGCCATGCCCATAGATGCCCGGTTTGGCGCATGTTACGGCGCGGCACGATTGGGGGGCGCAGGACTCAGATCGATCGCGCGATGGGCATTGTCCAGACTTTTGCCGAGCCCGCTCAGGAAAGCCGCCAATTCAGGATCGTCGGCGCCGCCCCGTACCGTCGCGGTGCCCATCACGACTGTCTGATATTCGCCGTTCAGATAAAGCCTGGCTTGAGCCGAGACCAGCCGGTGAGGACCCAACAAATGCAGATCCATCCTGCCCTCCGCCATGGGAAAGAAGCGGCGCACCTGCCCGCCGGCATAGGGCAGCAGCTCGAAACGCAATTCGACGCGGTTGGGATCGACGAAACCCGCTTGGGGGACGAAGTGCCAGCCGGCGATCCCGGCGTTATTCATCTGCTGGGCGAGATAGGGACCGGCATCCTCCATGCGGAAGCCGGGCAGTTCGCCACTGCCCTGGACCGAGAGCGTAAAGTCTGTTTGCGCCAGGGCCGGCATGGACAGCAGAAAAAGCGCCCAAAAGCCTGCCAGCGCGCGGGCGGCACCGATCATGCCGCCATGCTATCGCGGCGGACATGACAGTTCCGTGTCAGGCGCGATTACGGTGGTGTCAGCTTCAGCAAAGCCTTTTGCTCGGTCAGGACATAGACCGCGCCATCCGGTCCTACCCGGACGTCGCGGATGCGGGTGCGCAACTCGGAAAGCAGCGGCTCTTCCGCCACCACCTTGCCTCCCTTGAGCTCCAGCCGATAGACGCCCAGACCGCGCAACGCTCCCGCCAGCAAATTGCCGCGCCATCGGGGGAACAGTTTGCCGTTGTAATAGGCCAGGCCTGACGGCGCGATCACCGGGTCCCAGTAATAGACCGGCTGCTCCATCCCCGGCTCCGCAATGATGCCTTCGCCGATGGGGCCGCCCGGATAGTCGATGCCGTGGGTGATGACGGGCCAGCCGTAATTCTTGCCCTTTTGGATGCGGTTCAACTCGTCGCCGCCGCGCGGGCCATGCTCGGTTTCCCATAAGGTGCCATCAGGCGCCTGTGCAAAGCCCTGCGGACTGCGGATGCCATAGGCCCAGATTTCCGGCCGTACGCCCGGCTTGTTGAGGAAAGGATTGTCGGGCGCCGGTGATCCTTCCGCCGTCAGATGAATTATCTTGCCCACATCATTGTCCAGCTTCTGCGCCAGCTGCTCGTCATAATCATGCTTGTTGTTGCCGTCGCGGTCGCCCACCGTCATGAACAGCGAGCCGTCGCGGACAAAGACGATGCGCCCGCCCTGCTTGGCGGAAAAATTCTTCTCCGGCAGCGCCGGCACGCCGCGATAGATCACCGTCACCTCATGCACGGCATTGCCGGCTTGATCGAGCACGGCATGCGCCAGATAGGTGTTGCTGTAGCCGTCGCCCAGATTCTCAAAGAAGGAAAAATAGATGCGCTTGCTTTTGGTGAAATCGGGCGCCAGCACCACATCCAGCAGGCCCAGCTTTCGCGCGGGCGCCAGCATGGCGAAACCGGAGAGCGGCTCGGACATGCTTCCGTCGGAACTGACGATGCGCATCTGGCCGGGATATTTTTCCGTGACCAGCATCTTGCCGTCCGGCAGGAAGGCGAGTGACCAGGGCAGGCGCAGCTTGTCGGTGATGGTGGTGACTTTATAGGAGGCGACCTTGTGATAGGGCGCGCGGGTCTGCCCTGGAAATAAGGGCTTGTCGTCGGCTTTTTCCGGCGGACGGGTTTCAAAACCCTGTCCTTCCACCATCCGGGGTTGCGGAAAGTCGCGCGATCCACCACCAGGCGGGGCAGGCGGGGTGTTCTGCGCTGTCGCGGCGCCGGCGGCCAGGGCGAGCAGGCCCGCGATGAGAAGATATCGTTTCATTCTGTCCTGCTTTGCCGCAGTTGCGAGCGTTTCCCTTGATGACGGCAGCGCCGTCATGCCCTTAGACTAGTGTCGTGGTTTCGAAGTTCGCAATAGTATTGATATGGGGCTCGAAGCGAACTTCGAAACCCAAACGACACTAGGATTCAAACAATGCCAGTGTCCCTGGATTCCGAAATTCGCCGGGCGCCCGATATAGAGATCAGGCGAATTTCGGAATCGGGACACTGGTAGGTGGGCTCGAATTCGACACTGTCGATGTTGCCGCTCGACTATGTCGAGTTCTTCGTCTTTCTGGTGGCGCTGTGCCTGGTGGGCTTTTTCTCCGGCCGCGGCGAGCGCAAATCCTCCACCGACTATTTCCTGGCCGGCCGCCGGCTGCCCTGGTACGCGGTGGGCGGCAGCTATGTCGCCGCCAATGTCTCCACTGAGCACTTCATCGGCCTGGTGGGGGCAAGCTACATCATGGGCATGCCTCCGGCGCTGGCCCAGTGGCAGACCACGATCGCGGAAGTCGTGGTGGTTTTCCTGTTCGTGCCGTTCCTGATTCGCGCCAATGTCGTCACCGTGCCGCAATATCTGGCGGCGCGTTTCGGACCGGGCGTGCGCCTGGCCTTCGCCCTGCTCACCGTCTTCGCCAATATCACCATCTTCATGGCGGCGGTGATGTATGCCGGCGGCCTGGCCTTGTCGGGCTTTTTCGGCTGGCCGTTGATATGGTGCATCATCGGCACGGGTGCCTTCGCCGGTGGCCTGGCGATCTATGGCGGCCTCAACACCGTGGCCTGGACGGGGGTGCTGACGGCCATCGTCAAGATCGGCGGTGTCACCCTGCTGACCATCCTGGCGCTCAAAGCCATGACGCCCTCGGGCGGGATTATCGACGGCTTTAACTACGTCATCCGGAAAAACATCGGCGACAACGGACTCTGGAAGCAGGCGCTGGACGCCAGCACGCCGCATCTCACCCATTATGGCGCCTATAACCGCCTCACCGTCTTCCAGCCGCCCGACCATCCGCTGACGCCCTGGACCGGCACCTTCTTCGGCTTCCTGGCGGTGGGGGTGTGGTACGCGGTGATGAACCAGTTCATCGTCCAGCGGGTGCTGGGCGCGCGCGACATCTGGCACGCCCGCATGGGCATGGTGATGGCGGGCTATGCCAAACTGTTCCTGCCGCTGATCATCGTCCTGCCGGGGCTGATCCTGTTCGCCCGCCATCCGGAATTCATGCTGGGCGATTGGGCCGGCGCCAATCACCGCGCCGATGGCGGCTTTGTGGTGCTGGTGCGGGAATTCTTTCCCGCCGGCCTGCGCGGACTGCTGCTGGCGGTCTTGATCTGCGCGGTGCAATCCACCGTCAGTTCCGTGGTCAATGCCACCGGCGCGATTCTGACCCTCGACATCTATGTGCCGCTGATCAATCCCGCTGCCTCCGAAACGCAAAAAGTGCGTGTGGGAATCTGGACGTCGCTGATCGCCATCATCGCGGGCATCGCCATGGCCATTGCCATCAGCCGCATGAGTCAGGGGATTTACCAGTATATGCAGACCATCAACGCCCTGGTGGCGCCACCCTTCGCCGCCATCCTGTGGGTGGGGCTGTTGTGGAAGCGCACCAATGGCGCGGGTGCCGTTGCCTCCATCATCGCGGGTTTTGCCACCGGGCTTGGCCTCAAGGCGATCGGCTATCTCTGGGCGATGCCCAGCTGGTTCTACCCCTTTGGCAACCAGGCCCCGATATGCCTTCTGATATCCGTCCTGGCCTGCATCCTGGGGACCTTGGCCTTCCCGGGCCGTACCCCGGGAACGCAGGAAAATCCGGTTACGTTCTGGAATTCCAGCGAAACCTTGGCCGCCGGGCTGGGCAAGCATTGGTACAGCAGCGTGGTGCTGTGGGCCGGCCTTTCCATGGTACTCACCTTGGCCGCCATGGTGATATTCTCGCAACTCTTCTTCCCCACGGGAGCGGGCTCATGAACAAGCAAAACCTCGACGATCTGGTGATCCGGCAATCGGAATTCAAAGGCGAGATGGGCGTGGCCCGCGCCGACATCACCCCGCCGCCCAACATCTATGCCCGCTCCTGGGGCAGCGCCTTGCATGATGCCGCCGAAGGCATCCACCGTCCGCTGGTGACCACCTGCCTGTTCCTCCGCGGCGGCGATCCGCAAGTGGAGCTTTATCTTCTCTGCTTCGATCTGGGCTGGTGGTACGACAATGCCCATGAGCGCGAGATACGCAAAGCCATCCTGGAAAAATCTGGCCTGCGCGACGATCAGCTGATCACCCATATGGGACACACCCATTCCGGTCCCGCCTCCAACCTGCAGAATGTCGGGCGCCAGGGCGGCGACCTGATTCCGGCCTATCGCGACAAGATCGTGGAGGGCGCGGTGGCCGCTCTCGCCGGCGCCAAGGCCAATGCCCAGCCGGCGGTGGCGTCCTGGGCGGAAGGGCGCTGCAACCTTGCGCGCAATCGCGACCTGGTGCTGGACAGCGAGACCTTCCTCTGTGGCATCAATCCTGACGGACCCACCGACGACACCGTTCTGGTGGGCCGCGTCACCGACGCCAAGGGCAAGATCATCGCCACAATGGTGAATTATGCCTGCCATCCCGTGTCCTTGGGCGGCGGCAACAGACTGATCTCGCCCGACTATTACGGCGCCATGCGCGAAGTGGTGGAACGCGACACCGGCGGCGCGCCGTGCCTGTTCCTGCATGGCGCGTCGGGCGACATGACGCCTTTGCGGTCCTATGAAAGCGATCCGGCCATTGCCGACCAGAATGGCCGCCAACTGGGCTACGCCGCACTTTCCACCCTGACCGGCATGCTGCCGCCGGAACAGGAAATTGCCTTCGACCGGATCGAGGATTCCGGGGCGCGGCTGGGCCGCTGGAGCCTGCGCGCCAAGCCCGCCAGCACGACATTGAAGGCAACCGTGTCGGACACCGACCTGCCTTATGTGGATCTGCCCACTGAAGCCGAGCTGCTCAAGGCCCTGGAAGGCTGCAATGACCGGCCCTTGAAAGAGCGGCTGGAGCGGCGGTTGATGGTCCGCCGCGATGTGGGCGATGGGACATCGCGCAAGGTGCGCATGACTCTGTGGCAGCTCGGCGATGCTTTCCTGGTGGGCGCGCCGGCGGAGCCTTACAGCGCCTTCCAAAAGGAAATTCGCGCCCGCTTTCCGGGCCATGCCGTGGCCGTGCTCAATATCGCCAACGGCAATGTCGGCTATCTGGCGCCGGCGGAGACCTATAGCAAGCCCGGTCTCTATCAGATCAAGATTTCCCTGTTCCAGCCGGGCTGCATGGAACAGGTGATCGAAGACACCACCAAGTCGCTGAAGGCGCTGGAAGCCGCCCATGGATAAAGTGGCCCCCTTTAACAATATCAGCGCTGAAAGCGTGCTGCAGCACAACCGCCGCTACATTCCCGGCGGCATCTCCTCGGTCAATCGCAGCATTGATCCCGCCATCACCTTTGTGCGTGGCGAGGGCGCCTATCTTTGGGACAGCGAGGGCAAGCGCTATATCGACTATCATGCCGGTTTCGCGCCCTATTTCCTGGGGCACAATTTCAAGCCGGTGAACGACGCAGCAGCGGCGGCGCTGGCGAGCGGCGACAGCCTTTTCGGTGCCGGGCCTTCCATCGCCGAAGGACGGCTGGCGGAATTGATCTGCGAGCATGTCCCGGCGG
>DATBCP010000550.1:0-2694 GCA_036270435.1 Rhizomicrobium sp.
GGCACCACCGTGGCCCTGGCCGCGGCTGGCAGTGGAAATCTCGATGCCGTGAAATACGCGCTGGAGCTGGATCCGGATCTGACGGCAATCGGGCCGGAAGGCAAGAGCATCATGCATTTCGCCATTGCCAACAAGAATCCCGACCTGGCGATCCCGGTGCTTCAGTATCTGGCGGACAAAGGCGCCAAGCTGGACGTCCCGAACACCAAGGGCGACACGCCGGGTGATTTCATCAACCGTGGCGGTCAGCAGGATATCCGCCTCTTCTATATCCAGTTGCTGAAGGATCATGGCATCGTGAGCCGGCACGACCACTGATACGGGCCCACAATTACGGACCCACACGGGGGAACACGCCATGGCTCTGAAGCGGCTTGCGGCAATTTTCGCGGTGCTCTGTGCGAGTGCCGCCGCCCAGCCCGCGCCTCCTTCCAATAATTCTGGCGGCCTGCCGCCGGCGCCCCACGTGAGGGATGTGCGACTCTATGTGCTGGACTGTGGCACCATTATTTCGCATGAGCCGGAGCGGTTTGGCCTGACGCGGCAGGATGTGCCGGATCCCGATTTCTCCGATCCCTGTTTCCTGGTGGTGCATCCCAAGGGGATCATGCTGTTCGACACCGGCCTGACCGATTTGCAGGTGGGCCGGCCCATCTATGAGAACAAGATGGGCTATGAGGGCCAGCTCAAGACCGTTTCGCTCAAAGGCCAGCTGGCCAATATCGGCGTCACCGCGCCCATGATCACCTATCTCGCCATCTCCCATTCCCATTGGGACCATGTCGGCAACGCCAATGATTATGCCGGCTCGACGTGGCTGGCGCGCAAGGCGGAGTATGACGTGATGTTCGGGCCCAGTGCGAACGCGACCGTACGCAAGGGATACGACGCGCTGGCCAAGTCGCACATCCAATACATCGATGGTGACTATGACGTGTTCGGTGACGGCAAGGTGGTGCTGTTGTCCACGCCCGGCCACACGCCGGGCCACCAGTCGCTTTACGTCAAGCTGGCCCATACCGGCGGGGTGGTGGTTTCGGGCGATCTTTATCACTACACCGCCGAACGCACCAAGGGACTCATGCCGCCACGCGAGCAGACGCTGGAAACGCCCGCTTCGCGCAAACGGATCGACGAATTCCTCAGCCGGACGCATTCCCAGCTGTGGATCGGGCACGCGATCGACTGGTATCAGAACGCGGTGAAGGCACCGGGTTGGTATGAGTAGCCAAATGCCGCGGGGCTGTTTCCAAATTCCACCAACTCACCATGGGCGGGCCCCCCGAACCGCGCGAAGCGCGGTCGGAGGGTAAACTTCACGACCCGCCCATCCAGGGTAACAAGCACGGTGCTTCCGACTCTGGATGGCCGGCTCAAGGCCGGCCATGGTGAGTGTTGGGATTTCTGAATCCGATCTGCCTCAATCAATCCGGCTCGTGATCGCCTTGGCCTCCAGATAGTTCGACAGCACCGCCTGGCCCATTTCACGGCCCCAGCCCGATTGCTTGTAGCCGCCAAAGGGCAGGGCGGCGTCGAACACATGGTAGCAGTTGATCCAGACCGAACCGGCCTTGATGGCGTTGGCCAACCGGTTGGCCTTGCCGATGTCACGGCTCCATACCCCGGCGGCCAGGCCATAGATGGTGTCGTTGGCGGCGGCAATCAGTCTGTCATCGACCTCCTTGAAGGGGATGGCGACCACCACGGGTCCGAAAATTTCCTCCTTTACCACCTTCATGTCGGGCTTGGTGTCCACCAGTACGGTGGGCTTGACGAAATAGCCCTTTCCTTCCGGTGCGGAGCCGCCGGTGACGGCGCGGGCGCCTTCTTCCTGTCCCGACTTGAGATAGCCCTTCACCCGGCCATGCTGGACCTCCGACACCATCGGGCCCATTTCCGTGGCGGGGTCCATGCCGACGCCCAGTTTGATCTTGGCGGCATTGGCGGCAATGCCTTCCACCACCTTGTCATAGACCTTTTCCTGCACGAACAGGCGCGAGCCGGCGTTGCAGCACTGGCCATGGTTGAAGAAGATGCCGGCCGTGGAGCCCGCGACGGCGGCCTCGATATCGGCATCGTCCAGAATGATGTTGGGCGATTTGCCGCCCAGCTCCAGGCTGACCTTGCGCAGGTCGTGCGAAGCGGCCTTCACGATCAACCGCCCGACATCGGTGGAGCCGGTAAAGGCGACCTTGCTCACGCCGGGATGGGAGGCCAGCGCCGCGCCCGCCGTCTCGCCATAACCCGGCACGATATTGACCACGCCGTCAGGGACACCGGCTTCCTGTAGCAGCTCACCCAGCTTCAACGCCGACAGGGGTGTTTCCTCCGCCACCTTGAGCACGACCGCGCAACCGCAGGCCAGGGCAGGCGCCAGTTTCCAGGCCGCCATCAGCAGCGGGAAGTTCCAGGGAATGATTTGGCCGACCACGCCGATGGGCTCCAGCCGGGTGAAGGAGAGATATTCTCCGGGCGAAACCAGATGCGAGATGGGAATATGCTTTCCTTCCAGCTTGGTCGACCAGCCGGACATATAATGGAAGATGTCGGCGGACAGCGGCACGTCCGCGACCCGGGCCACGCTGAAGGGCTTGCCATTGTCCAGGCTCTCCAACTGCGCCAGTTCGTCGAGGTGCTCCAGGATCAGGTCGCCGATCTTGTGCACGATCCGGCCGCGCGCGGACGGGCTCATGC
>DATBCP010000551.1:0-14529 GCA_036270435.1 Rhizomicrobium sp.
GCCATGGTGTCATCGGCGCGCGCCTTGTCACGGGCAGTGAAGACGATGCGGGCACCCTGTTCCGCCAGACGCACAGCCGCGATCTCGCCGATACCGGAGGTTGCACCCGTTATGACAACGGTTTTGCCGTCCATAAGAAAATAACCCCGATCCCTATGACCGGGGCCTTATAGCATCTGCACAGGGTTTCGTCCCGGCCTCATGCAACACAGGTGCAGGGCTTCGTCCCGACCTCATGCCCTCGCATGGCTCGGGCATTGCGGCGTTGGCTTAGCTTTTCTTGGCAAGCGTAGCGAGCCTAGAAAAGCTTGCCCTATGCGAGCGTTAGCGAGCATGCGCCGCTCAAATCGATCTGTCGATCGATTTGCCCGCGCCGCTACGCGCCGCGATCGCGCCTCACCCAACGATGTCCAGGTCTCTAAAGAAGAACCGGATCTCATTCGCGGCCGTCTCCGGGGCATCGGAGCCATGCACCGAATTGGCCTCAATCGATTCGGCGAATTCCTTGCGAATCGTGCCCGGAGCGGCATTGGCGGGGTTGGTGGCACCCATCACTTCGCGGTTCTTGGCGATGGCGCTCTCGCCTTCCAGCACCTGCACGACCACGGGACCGGAGGTCATGAAAGCAACCAGGCTGGGGAAGAAGGGCCGCTCGCGATGCACGCCATAGAACGCCTCGGCGTCGGCCTGGGACAGGCGCAAGCGGCGGCTGGCGATGACGCGCAGGCCGGCATCCTCGAACTTGGCGATGATCTTGCCGGTGAGATTCCGGCGCGTCGCGTCCGGCTTGATGATCGAAAGGGTGCGCTCGACGGCCATGGGGGCTCCAAGAAAGTTAAAAGCGGCGGGGTTATGCAATGGGTTTGCTCCCAGAGCAAGCGCGGCTATAAGGCCCCCCAAAATGCTGGCAATTGACAACATCACGGTCAGGATCGCCGGGCGGGAGATCCTGAAAGGGGCGACCGCCAACCTGCCTGCCGGCCGCCGCATCGGCCTGGTGGGGCGCAATGGCGCGGGCAAATCCACGCTTTTCAAGGTGATCCTGGGACAGTTGCACCAGGATGACGGCGAGATCAGCGTGCCCTCCGCCTGGCGGATCGGTGCTGTCGCGCAGGAAGCCCCAGGAACCGATGTGAGCTTGCTGGACACGGTGCTGACGGCCGATCCCGAGCGGCTGGCGCTGCTGTCGGAAGCCGAACATGAAACCGACGGCCACCGGCTGGGCGAGATCTACCACCGGCTGGAAGCAATCGACGCCTATACGGCACCGGCCCGCGCCGCCGAAATTCTCGCCGGCCTGGGTTTCTCGGCCGAGGACCAACAGCGCCCTTGCCGCGAATTTTCCGGCGGCTGGCGCATGCGCGTGGCACTGGCCGCGATCCTGTTTTCCGCACCCGATCTGCTGTTGCTGGACGAGCCTACAAACTATCTCGACCTGGAAGGCGTGTTGTGGCTGGAGAATTTCATCCAGAAATATCGCGGCACCGTCCTGATCGTCAGCCATGACCGCGACCTGCTCAACACCGCTTGCGAATTCATTCTGCATCTGGAGCGCGGCAAGCTGAAGCTCTACACCGGCGGCTACGACACTTTCATGGAAACCCGGGCCGCCAGCCGCGCCAACGATCTGGCCTTCGCCAAGAAGCAAGAGGCGGCGCGCGCCCATATGCAGGCCTTTGTCGACCGCTTCAAGGCCAAGGCGTCCAAGGCGCGCCAGGCGCAAAGCCGCATGAAGATGCTGTCCAAGCTGGCCCTGGTCGAAGTGCCGCCGGACGAGCATGTCGCGCCCATTCATATCCCGGAGGCGACGCCCGCTGCGCCACCGCTGGTCACCATGGACCGGGCCAGTGTTGGTTACGAGCCGGGTAAGCCCATCCTCACCAACTTGTCCTTTCGCTTCGATCCGGAAGACCGCGTCGCGCTGCTGGGCAAGAACGGCAACGGCAAATCCACCATGGCGAAGTTGCTGGCGGGCAAGCTTGAGGCCATGTCCGGGGAATTCACCCCCGCACGCAAGCTGGTGGTTGGCTATTTCGCCCAGCACCAGGCCGAAGAGCTGGACACCAGCGTCACGCCGATCCTCACCTTGCAGCGGCTGCGCCCCAAGCTCACCATCGAGCAGGTTCGCAATCAGCTGGGCGGCTTCGGCTTTTCCCAGGACAAACAGCGGACCTTGGTCGGCCAACTGTCGGGCGGCGAAAGGGCACGGCTGATGCTGGCGTTGGCGACCCTGGACAAGCCCAACTTGCTGATCCTGGACGAGCCCACAAACCATCTCGACATCGACGCGCGCAACGAGCTTTTGACGGCGCTGAACGATTTCGACGGCGCGGTGATCCTGGTCAGCCACGACCGCCGCTTGATCGAGGCCACCGCCGACCGGCTGCTGTTGGTGGCGGACGGCCATGTCGCGCCGTTCGAAGGTGACCTGGACGACTATCGCAGGTTTTTGCTGACCGGCGACAATGCGCCGACGCGACGTGCGGAGGACAACGGCGGGGCGGATACGAAAGCCAGCAAGGACGATGCTCGTCGCAGCGCGGCGGAAAAGCGCCACAACCTCAAACCGCTCAAGGACAAAGTGACCGCGGCCGAACACCAGATCGCGGCGCTGAATGCCGAGCTTGCCAAGCTGGACAAGAGCCTTTCCGACCCGCTGCTGTTCAGCAAGGACCCGGCCAAGGCCGCGTCGGTCTCCAAGAAGCGCGCCGAAGCTCAGCGCAAACTGGAAGCCGCCGAAAAAGCCTGGCTCAATGCCAGCGAGGCTTACGAAAATGCGAATGTCTAGGAGGGGTTGCAGTCCCCCAACCATTCGCTAGGCTCCTGCCCGCATGACTGACAGCAGATTTTACGACCGCGCCGGACCGTTCACGCTGGGTGAGATCGCCGCCCGTATCGGCGCGGATGTGACCAAGGGCGATCCCGCCGAACTGAAGCTGACCGATGTCGCCTCGCTGGAAAGCGCGGAGGCTGGCGACATTTCGCTGTTCAGCGACGCCAAATATGCCAACGCCTTTGCCGTCACCAAAGCGAGCGTGGTGATCACCAGCGACAAGCTGGCAGGCCTGCCGCATGGCGTGGCGGTGCTGGTCGTTCCAAACCCGCGCCTGGCCTTCGCCCAAGTGGGGCACATCTTCTATCCGCCGCCCAAATTGCAGCCGGGTGTGCGCGCGCATGTGCCGGTCGATCCCACCGCCACCATTGGCGAGGGCACCGAAATCGGCGCCGGCGCGGAGATCGGCCCCGGCGCCAAGATCGGCGCCCATGTCCGGATCGGCAACAATGTGGTGATCGGCCGTGGCGTGGAGATCGGCGACCGTTGCACCATCGGCCCCAACTGCGTCATCACCCATGCGGTGATCGGCAAGCGGGTGGTGATGGGTCCCAACAATTCCATCGGCAACCAGGGCTTTTCCTTCGTGCCCAGCCTGGAAGGCCTGCTGCGCGTGCCGCAATTGGGTCGGGTGATCATCGAGGACGATGTGGAATTCGGCTCCAACTGCACGGTGGACCGCGGCGCCATCGGCGACACCCATATCGAACGCGGCGTGCGTTTCGACAGCCTGATCCATATCGGCCACAATGTGCATATCGGCCATCACAGCCTGTTGGTGGCACAGGTCGGCATTGGCGGTTCCACCACGGTCGGACCCATGGTGCTGATCGGCGGCCAGGTCGGCATCAGCGACCACCTCAACATCGGCGCGGGCGCAAGGCTTGCGGCCCGCTCCGGCGTTACCCGCGACATCGGCGCGGGCGAGCGGGTAGGCGGCTATCCGGCGCGGCCGCTCAAGCGCTGGCATCGCGAAACCGCGCTTCTCGCCAAGATGGCGCGGCCCAAAAAGACCGAAGAAGAACAAGACTGAAAACACGGGGATCGCGACATGTCTCAGGCGCAGCTTTCCAGCATCCTGCCGAAGCTGCATCTCAGGCTGATGCCGACCCTGTTGATGATGTATGTCCTGGCCTTTCTGGACCGGGCCAATGTCGGTTTCGCCAAGACGGGCCTGGCCTTGAATGCCGGCATCGGCGAGACCGCATTCGCCTTTGGCGCTTCCATCTTTTTCGTCGGCTATGCCGTTCTGGAAGTGCCGTCCAACCTGATCCTGCATAAGGTGGGTGCGCGCCGCTGGATGGCGCGCATCATGATCACCTGGGGCTTGGTTTCCGCCACCAACGCCTTTGTGCAATCGCCGGCTTCCTTCTACGGCATTCGCTTTTTGCTCGGCATCACCGAAGCCGGATTCTTTCCCGGGGTGATCTATTACCTGACCTATTGGTATCCCACCTCGGCACGCGCCCGCTCGGTCGGCCTGTTCTATTACGGCGCGCCGCTGGCGCTGAGCCTGGGCGGGCCGCTATCGGGCCAGTTGGTAGGACATGACGCCTTCGGCCTGCACGGCTGGCAGGTGATGTTCCTGGTCGAAGGCTTGATGGCATCCGTGGGCGGCGTGGCCGTGCTCTTTCTGCTCAAGGATCGTCCGGACCAGGCGCCTTGGCTGGACGCAGAGGAAAAAGCGACCTTGCGCGCCGTGCTGGCCCAGGATGAAGGCGGACGCGAAGATCCCGGCGTGCTGCGCACCTTGCGCGACAGCCGAATCCTGTTTTTGGCCCTGGTCTACTTCCTGGTGGAGATGGGCTTTTACGGACTGACCTTCTATCTCCCCGCCCAAGTGGCGCGGTTGTTGGGCACCAGCATCGGTTTGAAAGTCGGATTGGTGACTGCCCTGCCCTGGATCTGCGCCCTGATCGCGGTCACGTTGATCCCGCCCTGGTGCGACCGCAAGGGCAACGCCCGTCCTATTGGCGCCTTGACCACGGCGATTTCCGGAATCGCGCTGGCGGTTTCGGCCTTGGCGCCATCGCCCCTGGTGGCACTGATCGCCTTGTGCATCGCCGCGGCGGGTTTGATCGTGGCCCCCGCCCTGTTCTGGACTTTGCCGACGGGCCTGTTGGGCGGCGCGGCGGCTGCGGGCGGCATCGCCTTGATCAATTCCATCGGCAATCTGGGCGGCTTTGTCGCGCCCAACCTGCGCGCCTGGCTGGAGATCGGATTTCACGCCTCCTCCGCCGGATTGATCGGCTTGGGGATAGGCACGCTGATCGGCGCTGCCTGTTTCGCCGTCGCGCCACAAAAAAAGTGATTGTCATGCCCGCGAAAGCGGGCATCCAACTTCAAAGGCCGTGCCCAAAGAAAGTTGGATTCCCGCTTACTCGGGAATGACAACTTATTTAATATGTGACTTCGCGATGGCAACCCACTCCCGCTGTCGGCTGCGGTAATAACTTGGCGCGCCCTTCACGGATCTGAGAATCTCCCGGAACAGCGCCTGGGCGCGTGCCTGCTGGCCGATCGATTCCAGAAACAGGCCGAAGCGGGCCCGCGCCTCCTCTCCGGGATAGCGCGACACAACCTTTTCATACTGCGCCAGGGCTTCGTCATTCCTGCCCTGCAGCGCCAGCGCCCGGGCATAGTCCAGCTCGGCATCGGCATCGAAGGCGGCAGGATCCACCTCTTTCAGTTTCAGGAACAGAGCCTCGGCTTCCGCGCCCTGCCCCGACAGCATGCGAGCCCGCGCCAGGCCCTTGAGGAGCGTGGGATCGGAGTTTCCCAGCGGACCTTGCATGGCGCTTTCATAAAGCTCGATGGCGTCAGCGAAGCGCCCCATGCGAATGCATTCTTCCGCCAATTCCCGCTTGGAATCCACCGAGCCGACCAATTCGACATTGCGCAGCTTTTCGCGATAGCCCCGTCCCGGATCGGCGGCATTGACGACATTGTCGGCCAGCCTGCGGGCGCCATGCGAGCGAAACAGGTCGGGGACCACGGCAAAGGCGAGATAGGCGATCCAGACCCCGATCGTGGCAAGAAAGCTGTACAAGCCCGCGAAAGACGCCACTGCCAACGCCATCAGCCACATGGGCGACTTGCCGTTGCGGATGATGTGATAGGCCATCGCCAGGCTGACGAGAAGCATGCCGATGGTGAAGGGGTTGAAAAGGCCCATCTTGTATTGTTTCAGTTCTGCTTCTCGAATTTACCGGCCGGCGTTTCCTTCCAATAGGTCACGTCATGACCCGCCGCCTTGGCCTCTTTCCACGCCGCGCGGGCTTGCGCAAGAGCTTCCCCGTCCCGGCCGTCAAACAACAGCACCACGCGTGCCAGGCCGGACAGGCCGGTCCAGTCTCCGGGCATGGCGCCGCCGACATAGAAAAAAATCTCGGCTTCATTGGGATTGCCCTCCTCCACCGTGATCAGTACTGGCTGGACGGCCGCTTCGCCGTCGCCCAATTGGGCATGGGGCAGAAAACTTTGGTCGTCATAGGTCCATAACAGCGTGTCCAGCGCGTCGGACCGCTCTGATGAATCGGTTTTGATCGCCGCCCGCCAGCCGCGTGCGAGCGATTTCTCCACCAGCCCGGGCAAGACGTCTTCGAGCGCGCGCCGCTCCAAGTGGTAGAACAAGGTCTCGGTCATCCTCTTCAATCCATCCAGGCCAAATCCGCCCAATCAGCTTTGCGTTCACTCGGCCGCTCGCCCAAGCTCGCGGCGCTTAGCCGCTCAAAAATGGTCCACTGGACCGTCCCCCACGCTGCCGCCAGGGACTGTTGCCTGCGGCTACCGCAGCTAAGCCTCATAGTTTTCTTTCATCAACCGGTTCAGCAGCCTGACCCCCCAACCCGTTCCCCAGCTGGGGATGGTCGGCTTCTGCTCGCCGTCCTGCCAGGCCACGCCGGCAATATCCAGATGCGCCCACACCGTGTCCTTTTCGATGAAGCGCTGCAGGAACTGGGCTGCGGTGATGGAGCCGGAATTGGCGCCGCCGATATTCTTCATATCGGCGATCTTGGAGCGAATCATCTTGTCATAGAAGGGATCAAGCGGAAGCTGCCACACGCGCTCGCCCGTGAAACGGCCGGCCGCCTGGATGCGCTGAACCAACTGGTCGTTGTTGGAGAAGACGCCGGCATGTTCGAAGCCCAAGGTCGCCACGATCGCGCCGGTCAAGGTGGCCAGGTCGATCACCGCCTTGGGTTGGAAACGCCGTTGGGTGTAAGTCAGCGCATCCGCCAGCACCAACCGGCCTTCCGCATCAGTGTTCAACACTTCGATGGTCTGGCCCGACAGCGAGGTCAGCACGTCGTCGGGCCGAAAGGCCCCGCCATCCGGCATATTCTCCACCAGCCCGACAACCCCCACCACATTGACGCGCGCCTTGCGGGTGGCCAGCGCCAGCATGGTGCCGGCAACGCAGGCGGCACCCGCCATATCGCCCTTCATGCCCTGCATGCCGGCGCCGACCTTGATGGACAGGCCGCCCGAATCAAAGCACACGCCCTTGCCGACCAGGGCGAAAGGCTTGGCGTTCTTTTTGCCGCCATTCCATTGCATCACCACCAACTGGCTCTCACGCGCGCTGCCCTGGCCCACGCCCAATAGCGCGCCCAAACCCTGTTTCTTCATTTCGGCTTCGCCCAGGATTTCCACTTTCACGCCCAGCTTGGACAATTGCGCCTTGGCGCGGCGGGCGAATTCCGCGGGATAAAGGACATTGGGCGGCTCATTCACCAGGTCGCGGGCGAGGAATACGCCGTCGGCCACCGCCGCGAGCCCGGCATGGGCCCTGGTCGCCGCGGCCGGATCGGGCGTGACGATCCGCACCGCCTTCAATTTTTTTTCATACTCGTCCAGATTGCGGGTGCGGTATTTGTCGAAGGCATAGCTTTTCAATTTCGCGCCGAAGGCCAGATGCGCCGCCAGTTCCGCCTTCTTCACCTTGGCGCCTTTCGGGACATCGAGCTCGATGCCGGCATGCATCTCGCCAGACGCGTAAAGCCGACCCGCGATCTGCGCGCCCAATGTCTCCAGTCCCTTCTCATCCAGCGCGTCCGCCTTGCCCAGGCCCACCAGCAGGAGCCGCGACGCGCTCACCCCGGGGGGCGCCAGCACTTCCACCATCTGGCCCGTCTTGCCGGTGAACCGCGAGACCTTCAGCGCCCGCGTCAACGCCCCGCCACTGGCCCGGTCGAGCCGGACCGCGGCCGGCAGCAATGCCACACCCTCGCCGGCAACCGCTCCCACGACCTGGGCGCCGCCTTCTTTTGTCCCCGATTTGGTTGTGACATCGGCAGGCGCAACAAAGGAAATCTGCATGCTGTATCTCCGGGGACGGGGTATTGGTGGGGAAAATCCTAATTCTAATGCTGGTGTCATGATTCCGAAATTCGCCTTGAGCCTGATATAGGAATGATGCGAATTTCGGAAGCGGGACACTAGCTTAGGTCGAATCCCGCCGGCCTCCAACAAGGGTCGCGAAAGACCGTGGACAAACAAGGCTTCCAGAGCGCAGCCAGCATCGACCGCAACCCGCCGTGGAGGCTGAGCCTGCCGCGGCTGTCACTCTATGTCCTGGGACAATTGCTGGTGCCGGTGGGTGTCCTCACCTTTCTGATGACCAGCGTCATCTGGCTGGTGGTGATTCTTCCCTACCTGGACCTGGTGATCAACCGCGGCCAGTCCGCCTTCACCTTCCTTTATCTGATCCTGCTGGCTCTGCCACAGCCCCTCGTCATCATCATGCCTATCGCCTACTTCTTCGCCATCCTGTTCACCCTCAACCGCCTGCAGAGCGACAGCGAGCTGGTGGTGATGGCGTCCGCCGGCTATTCGCTGCGCCAGTTGGCGGCGCCGGTGCTGCTGGCGGCGGCGATCGTCATGGCGCTGACCTATGCCTGCCTGCTCTATCTGATGCCGGCCGGCCAGCGCGCCTTGCGCGACAAAGTGGTGGACATCCGCGCCGACATGGCCGGGGCGCTGTTGAACGAAGGCGATTTCAACACCTCGCAGCAGGGACTCACCATCTTCATCCGCCAGTTGAGCAACAAGGGCGAGATCAAGGGCATCATGGTGCACGACAACCGCAACCGCGCCAAACCCATCACCTATATCGCCGAGAAGGGCATCCTCGCCCAGACCCCGGCCGGCACCCGCCTGATCATGCTGGATGGTACCATCGAGAACAGTGCCCAACAGGGCAAGGAGCTTCAGGTGCTGCACTTCCTGCGCTGGACCCTCAACCTGGATCAGTTTTCCGAACCCGCACGTTACGCCATGCGCAAGATGAACGAACGCTTTCTGGGCGAACTCTTGTGGCCCAGCGAGCGGGACGTCACCCCGCGCGTCCGCGACCAGTTCTTCGCCGAGGCGCATAACCGCGTCTCCCAGCCGCTCTATTGCATCGCCTTCGCCCTGATCGCCCTGGCGGCCGTGACGCGGGGACGGCGTCAGCGCGGCAGCATCGCGCTCCGGCTGACGGTGGCCAGTCTGGTGGCGGCGGGCCTGCGTATCCTCGGCTATGGCATCCTGGGTGTGGCGCAGCGCAGTCCGACATTGGTCACGGTCTTTTACCTATTGCCCTTGCTGGGGGCGGCGGGCGCCGTCGCGCTACTGGCGGGCTATTCGCCGGACGCCCTGATGACGCGGTTGAGGATGCGCACCGCATGAGCTGGTCCTGGACCCTCTATCGCTACCTGGCCGTCCAGTTCCTGGTCACCGTGACGGTGGTCTATGCGATTTTCCTGATGCTGGCCTTTTCCATCGATGTGGTCGATCTGTTGAACCGCACCGCGGGACACGCCGTACCGAGCGCCACGGTGATCGGCATGGCAGTGCTGTATTTGCCCGACCTCGGCCAGAAGATGCTGCCCTTCGCTATCCTGTTGGGCGGTGTCTTCAGCTTTGTCCGACTTTCGCGTTCGCGTGAACTGGTGGCGACGCGTGCCGCCGGCGTATCGGCCTGGGACTTCCTGTTGCCGCCGCTGACGGTGGCGGTCCTGCTCGGCGTCCTCGCCGTCACCCTGTTCACGCCGATATCGGCCCGGATGTTCTCCGAATTCGCCGGCCTTGAAGCGCGTTATGTCAAAGGCCAGGAAAGCCAGCTTTCCGTGTCGATGAACGGGTTGTGGCTGCGCCAGGGCGACGCCCATCAGCAATCGGTCATCCACGCCCTGCGCGTGGCCCAGCAAGGCGAGCATCTGGAGGATGTGCTGGTGCTTCTTTACGGACCCAACGATCATTTCATCGGCCGCATTGATGCGAAGACGGCCCAGCTCAAAGATCAATTCTGGCTGATCCAGGATGCCTGGGTTTCGGACCTGCGCGGCATTCCGGTGCATCATGACAGCTACAAGTTGGCGACCACGCTGACGCCCGAACAGATCGTGGAGAGTTCCACCGCGCCGGATGCGCTGTCTTTCTGGGATTTGCCGGGCTATATCCGCGCCGCCCAGGCGGCCGGCTTCTCGGCAGCGCGTTACCAGCTCTATCTCTACACGCTCTATGCCTTGCCGGCCTTGTTCGCGGCCATGGTGTTCATGGCGGCCAGCTTCTCGCTCAAGCCCGGGCGCGACAGCGGCATGGCGAAAGTCATCCTGTTCAGTGCCGCTTGCGGCTTCGGCGTGTTCTTCTTCCAAACCCTCACCATAGTGCTGGGCCGCTCCGGCACAGTGCCCATTCTCCTGGCGGCGACAGCGCCGGCGCTTGCTTCCATCCTGATCGGCATGACGCTGGTCCTTTCGCAGGAGGACGGCTAGTGCCGCCCTCCCGCTTTTATTTGGCGTGTCTGCGGGCGCATCCGCGGGGAAGACGGCTGATGCGCAACACAGCAGTCCGCTTTGCCGCCTTGAGCGCCTGCGCCCTGATTCCTCTGATTGCCCAGGCCGCGCCGCAATTGCGCGCGCCCAGCTTCCAGACGCCCAACAAGGACGTACCGATCCTGCTGCAGGCCGATGAAATCGTCTATGATAGCGAGGCCAACACCGTGTCCGCGTTGGGCCATGTCGAAATCGCCGACGAGGACCGCACGCTGCTGGCGGACCGGGTGGAATATGACCAGGCCAGCGACAAGGTCACCGCCTACGGCCATGTCAGCATCACCGACACGCGCGGCAATGTCGCTTTCGCGGATCATGTGGTCCTGACCGATCACATGCGCGACGGCGCGCTGCAGGGCTTCGGCGCGCTCTTGGGCAAGACCGGACGGCTGGCGGCGAACAGCGCCCAGCGCATCAACGGCACTGTGTTGATCGCGCATCGCACCGTCTACAGCCCCTGCGAAATCTGCAAGCAGCAGGGACAGCGCACGCCCTTATGGCAGGTCAAGGCTGAGCGCGTGATCTATGACCAGACCAAGCATAAGGTGCGTTTCCGCCACGCCATCATCGAAGTCAAAGGCGTGCCGGTGGCCTGGGTTCCCACCCTATCCGTTCCCGATCCCACCGTGCGGTATGCGACAGGCCTTCTCACGCCCGAAGTCGGCAACTCCACCAAGATCGGGTATTTCACGCGCCTGCCGGTCTATGTCGCCATCACGCCGAGTCAGGACATGACGATCGCGCCGATGTTTTCCACCTCGGGCGGAGAGGTGCTGGAGATGGAATACCGCCAGCGCTGGAACAATGGCGGCATGTGGCTGCAGGGCAGCGGCGCCGACAATCCCAATGGCGGGTTGGGGGGCAGTCCGGGGGCGCAGACCTATGGCCACCTGTTCGGTTCGGCGCGCGAAGACCTTAACGACGTCTGGCGCACCGGCGCCGACCTGCAGCTGACCAGCAACAGCGGCTATATGCGTTTCTACGACATCTCCTTCCTGGACCGGCTGACCAACGACCTGTTCCTGGAAGCGACGCCGGGGCGCTCGCGTTTCTCGCTCGCCAGCTATTATTTCCAGGGCTTGCGCTCCACCGACGTCACCTCGCGCATCCCCTACATCCTGCCCAGGCTGGAATTGTCCTACATACCGGTCCACAAGGTTGTGGGTGGCACCTTCCGCTTTGATTTGAACGGGGTGGCGATCGGCCGCGACAATCAGCGCAACGATCAGCGCTTCACCGGCGAGATGAACTGGAAGAAACCCTTCGTGTTGGACGACGGACAGTTATGGACCTTTGTGATCGATGCGCGAGGCGACGCCTATCACTTCGACGTTCCCCGAAGCGGTCCGCCGCGCACCACCGACGATACACTCGAGCGCGGCACCGGCTATGTCGCGCTCGACTGGCGCTGGCCCTTCCTCGCCAATGACGGGCCTGACCGCTCTTATATCCTGCAGCCCATCGCACAATTCATCGCCCAGCCCTATGGCGGCAATCCGCGAGGATTGCGCATCGAGGATTCCCAGGACTTCGAATTCGCCGACAACAATGTCTTCAGCTTCAACCAGGTGCCCGGCTATGACGTGATCGAGAGCGGGCCACGCGCCAATGTCGGCGTGATGGCCGAGGCGCTGTTTCCCGGTGGCAAGCTGGATGCCCAGCTCGGCCAGACCTATCGCCTCAAATCCGATCCGCTGCTGGCGGCCTTTTCGGGCAATAGCGGCACCGCGTCCGATGTTGTCGGCAGTCTCTCCGTGCGCTTTCCACACCTGGACATAACCGACCGCATCGACATGGATCGCAGTAACGGCACCATCCGGCGGCATGAAATTTACGTCACCGGCACCTACAACCGCTCCTCGCTGCAGGTGAGTTACGTCCAATTGCCGCAATCGGTCATCAGCCTGGGCCTGCCCGGCCGGGAGGAGATCAACTTCCAGGCCGATGCCAATGTCTGGCGCAACTTGCAGGTATTCGTCGCCGCCCAGCGCGACTTGACCAACAACCAGTTCCTCAACACAGAATATGGCCTGGGCTATGAGGATGAATGCCTGGCCATTTCGCTGGCCTACCGGCGCAAATACACCGAGGACCTGGTGTTGGGCGTGCCTCCGTCCACATCGGTGATTCTGCGCTTCAGCCTGAAGACGGGGGATACCGCCATCCAGCCCTTCAGCCTGTTCCCCCGCGATGTCTTCGCCCTGACCCATCCCTGATTGTCTCCCACAAGTCTTTGGGAAGGCCGGAAATCCGGCTTTTCCCCAGGCCTGCGCGACAGGCCATTGATCGGGGCGGGAATTTCCGTATTTTGGCGCGGGGTCCGGCGGAGCGCCTCGTGGACGCCCCAATTTATGGCCAAAGATTGAGCTGATGCGAATTGCCACCACTTTGCTATTGGGCGCCGCCATTTTGGCCGGCGTGGGCATTGCCGGCATGGCCGAGGGCGCCAGTCTGACGTCGCTGCCCGCGGTTCCGCCGCTGAAATCTGACGCACCGCATGCAGCGATCGCGCCCGCGCAGCTGGCCAGCGCGCCCACAAAGAGTTCCGCGCCGGCAGTGGCCCCACGGGCGGCCGCATCCAACGCGCCTCCCACCGCCGACCCGGCGGCTGAGCAGCAGGCGGTGAGCGAGGGGGACAAGCCGCCGACCGCCGCGCAGGCGGAAAGCCAGGGCGCCGTCCAGGAAGCCAACAACAACAGCACCGGCTTGATCGACGCCACAGCGACGAAACAGGCCGACAACGCCGATTCCATCGTCGCCACGGTGAACGACGAAACCATTTCCGATTTTGAACTCCGGCAACGTGTCGCTTTGTACCTGGCGCTCAACGGCATCACCCAGCAACTGACCCCCGAACAGAAAACCCGTATCCGCAACCAGATCCTGGAAGTGCTGGAGGCCGAAAAGCTGCAACTCCAGGAAGCGCAAAAGAAGAAAATCACGGTCAGCCCGCTGGAGGTGGACAAGCGCATCAACGGCATGACCCAGGACAATCGCTTCACCGTCGAGCAGCTTCGGCAGAACCTGAAGGCGGCCGGTGCCAGCGAGGATGCCCTGCGCGCCCAGCTCACCGCCTCCATCGCCTGGCAAAAGGCGGTGCAGGACGAATATGCCGATCGCGTGAATGTCACGCCGGAAATGATCAACGCCGAAATGGCCCGCAATGCCGAGAGCGCCAACAGGCCGCATTACCGGGTGCTGGAAATCTTCCTGCCGGTGGACAATCCCGAGTTGGATCCCAAGGTGAAGAAGGACGCCGAAGAGGTCGAGAACCAGCTGCACCAGGGTGCGCCCTTCTCGATGGTGGCGCGTCAGTTCAGCCAGCATCCCTCGGCGGCCACCGGCGGCGACATGGGCTGGATCAATGAGGGACAATTGGCGCCGGAATTGAACACGGCGCTGGCCAAGTTGGAGCTGGGCGCGATTTCCGAGCCCATTCGTTCCACCGGCGGCTATTACATTATCGCGCTGCGCGAACGTCAGGAACCACTGGGCACCAAGATCGAAACCGTCCCCAGCGGTCCCACCGGGCCGGCAGGCACCTTGCCGCTGGCGCGACTGCTCTTCCCGGTCGATCCGCATGGTCCGAAGGAGGCGATCGAGCAAGTCATAAAAGTGGCGGTGCAGATCCAGACTCATTATGCCGGCTGCAGCCAGCTGGATGAGCTGCACCAGGGTGCGCCCTTCTCGATGGTGGCGCGTCAGTTCAGCCAGCATCCCTCGGCGGCCACCGGCGGCGACATGGGCTGGATCAATGAAGGACAATTGGCGCCGGAATTGAACACGGCGCTGGCCAAGTTGGAGCTGGGCGCGATTTCCGAGCCCATTCGTTCCACCGGCGGCTATTACATTATCGCGCTGCGCGAACGTCAGGAA
>DATBCP010000552.1:0-7144 GCA_036270435.1 Rhizomicrobium sp.
AACAGGAACACCGAATGCATCGCCTCGCGCACCTTTTCATTGCCGCGAAAGGAAAAGGAGAAATTGGATACACCGCCTGAACTATGGACATGAGGACCGGCGGTGCGGATCTCCGCCGTGGCCTCGATAAAAGCCTTGCCATATTCGTTATGCTCTTCGAGACCGGTGGCGACGGCGAAGATATTGGGATCGAATATGATGTCTTCCGGCGGGAAGCCGATCTTGTTGACCAACAACGCATAGGCGCGCTTGCAAATTTCCAACTTGCGGGCGCGGGTGTCGGCCTGGCCCAACTCGTCAAACGCCATCACCACCACGGCCGCGCCAAAGCGGCGCACTTCCCGGGCGTGCGCCAGGAACGGCTCCTCGCCTTCCTTGAGCGAGATGGAGTTCACCACCGCCTTGCCCTGGCAGCATTTCAGACCGGATTGGATCACACTCCATTTGGAACTGTCGATCATCAGCGGCACTTTGGAGATGTCAGGCTCGCTGGCGATCAGGTTGACGAAACGGTTCATCGCCGCTTCGGAGTCGATCAACCCCTCGTCCATATTAATATCGATGATCTGGGCGCCATTCTCCACCTGCTGGCGCGCAATCTCCAGCGCCGCTTCATAATCATCGGCCGCGATCAGCTTGCGGAACTTGGCCGAGCCGGTGATGTTGGTGCGCTCGCCGATATTGACGAAATTCAGGTCGGGCGTCAGCGTGAAAGGCTCCAGCCCCGACAGCCGCATGTATCTGGGCTTTTCAGGAATGGCGCGCGGCACAACGCCGGCGATCGCCTTGCCGAAGGCGGCGATATGCTCAGGCCGCGTGCCGCAGCAACCGCCGACAATATTGACCAGGCCGGAACGGGCGAACTCCCCGATCATCTCCGCCATGGTTTCCGGCGTCTCGTCATAGCCGCCGAATTCATTGGGCAAGCCGGCATTGGGATGGGCCGACACCAGCGTGTCACAGGCGGCCGCCAAGTCGGCGATATACGGGCGCAGCTCCTTGGCGCCCAAAGCACAATTCAGCCCGATGGCAAAGGGATCGGCATGGCGCACCGAATGCCAGAAGGCTTCCGGAGTCTGGCCCGTCAAAGTACGCCCCGACAAGTCGGTGATGGTGCCGGAAATCCACACCGGCAGGCGCGCATCCAGTTCGGCAAACACTTCTTCGATCGCAAAAATTGCCGCCTTGCAGTTCAAGGTGTCGAACACCGTCTCGATCATCAGCACGTCGGCGCCGCCCTTGATCAAGCCGCGCGCGCCCTCGCGATAGGTGGCGCGCAGGTCGTCAAAGGTGATGCTGCGGAAGGCGGGATCATTCACATCCGGCGAAATGCTGGCGGTGCGATTGGCCGGACCCAGCACGCCGGCGACCAGGCGCGGGCGGCTGCTGGTGGAAAATTCATCGCACAAGTCACGCGCCAGCCGGGCACCAGCCTCGTTCAACTCGCCCACCAGATGGCCCAAGCCATAGTCTTCCTGGCTGGTGAAATTGGAGTTGAAGGTGTTGGTCTCGATGAAATCCACCCCGGCTTCCAGATATTGGCGGCCGATGTTTCGAATGATTTCGGGCTTGGTCAGGGTCAACAGGTCGTTGTTGCCCTTGAGTTCGCTCGGGTGATTGCCGAAGCGCTGCCCCCGAAAATCCGCCTCACCCAGCTTGAACCCCTGGATCATCACGCCCCAAGAGCCGTCCAGCAGCAGCAGGCGCTTCTTGGCCTCCTCCCTCATCCAGGCGATGCGGTTGTCGCGCGTAAAGCTCATGATAAATCCTTGGGGGCAATGCCGAGAATGCGGCAGGCCGCATATGTCAGGTTGGCCTGGTTGAGAGTGTAGAAATGGAACTGGCTGAAGCCTCGCTTGCACAAGAGCTCCACCTGGTCGGCCAGCACGGCGGCGGCGACGATGCGGCGGGTCTCCACATCTTCATCCAGCCCTTCATAGGCTTGCGCCAGCCAGCCGGGAATAGAGGCGCCCGCCTTGGCCGCCATGCGCGCCACACCCTTGAAATTGGTGGTGGGCATGACGCCGGGCACGATGGGAATGGAGATGCCGGCGCGTGCTGCATCGTCGCGGAAGCGCGCGGTCAGGTCATTGTCGAAACAGAACTGGCCCAACGCGCGGCTGGCGCCGGCGTCCATCTTGGCTTTCAACAATTCGACGTCATGGCCGTGGCTGGGCGAATCCGGATGCCGCTCCGGGTAAAACGACACGCTGATTTCGAAAGGCGCAATTTTCTTGATTCCCGCGATCAGCTCCGGCGTGGTGCCATAGCCCTCGGGATGGGGACAATAAGGCCCGCTCATATCGGGCATGTCGCCGCGCAAGGCCACGATATGGCGGATGCCGGCATCCCAATAGGCGCCCACGATATCGTCGATTTCCCCGCGCGATGCCGCCACGCACGTAAGATGAGCCGCCGGCTTCAGCCCGGTCTCCTCCACGATCCGCTTGACGGTGGCGTGGGTCCGCTCGCGGGTCGAGCCGCCGGCGCCATAGGTTACCGAAACAAAGGACGGCGCCAACGGCTCCAGCCTGCGGATGGCGGTCCACAAATTGGCTTCTGCCTCGTCGGTCCGGGGCGGCGAGAATTCAAAGGACACCGTGATCGGGGTCGGGTCGGTGATCAGGTCGGCCAAACTCATGGAGTCGTACTCATGGTGCGGGCTCACGCGGCTTCTTTTTTGGTTTGGGCTTTGGCGGCGGCCAGCCATAGTTTGACGGTCAATTTTTCGCCTTCGGCTTGCGGTGCGATGGTTTCGCTGCCGGCATTGGAAAGCCCGGCTGCCGCGAACCAGCCTTCCACTTCGCGATCGGAGAAACCCAGCCGGCGATGGGCGAATTCATCGCGCAGGAATTCGAGCCTGTGAGGCGCGAAATCGGCGATCAACAGCCGGCCGCCCGGCGCCATCACCCGGGCCGCTTCCGCCACGGCCCTGCCGGGATCGTCCAGATAATGCAGCACCTGGTGGAACAGAACCACGTCAAAGCCTGCACCCGCCATGCCGTTGGGAAACGGCAAACGATAAATGTCACCGAGCCGCACCTGGGCGTTGCGGATATTCTCGCGCAATAACCGGTCTCGGGCGATAGCCAACATGTCGGGACTGACATCGATGCCGACGGCACGCCCCGCATGGGGGCCAATCACTTCCAGCATCCGGCCGGTGCCGGTGCCCGCATCCAGGAAATTCTGGATCGGCGTGCCGGTGAGATGTCGTGCGATCGCGTCTTCCACGTCGCGCTCCGGCGCGTGCAAGGCGCGAATGCGTTCCCATTCCGCGGCATTGGATTTGAAATAGGCCGCCGCCGCATTGGCGCGGGCCTGGCGCACTTGGGCGAGGCGCGCTTTGTCAGCTTCCTGCAATGCCGGATCGGCCAGACCCGCGATCGCGGCGCCCAATTCGGCGCCCACCCCGCGGTCGGCGGCACGGCAGAACACCCAGCTTCCTTCCTTAAACCGCTCTACCAGGCCCGCCTCGCCCAAAAGCTTCAAATGGCGGGAAACCCGCGGCTGGGATTGACCGACAATCTCGATCAATTCACTGACGGTCAGCTCGGCCTGGCGCAACAGCAAAAGCAGTCGCAAGCGGGTAGGATCACCCGCCGCCCGCAGCATGGAAACCAGCCTGTCCAAAAGCTTTCCTCACATATAAACATATCTTTATATGCTCAGTCTCCATGCGGCCGCAAGAGGACTGGATTCCGCGCCGCAAAACCGGCAAAACCCAGGGAAATGGCTGGGAAATCTTGGGTTCGGGCCGGATGATGGGGGTGCGTACACTGTTGGTGGGGCTAGCCGGGCTTGCCTTGGCCGGCTGTGCCACCACACCCCCTTCACCGGAGGCGCTGGCTGCCAACGATCCCTATGAGCAGACCAATCGGGACACGCTCAAGCTCAACGCCAAGATCGACAAATACTTCGTCATCCCCACGGTGGGCCTTTATTTCCTGCTGGTGCCGGAAGCAGGCCGGCGCGGGGTGCACAATTTCCTGGGCAACCTGTCCTTGCCCACGATTTTCGTGAACGACATGCTGCAAGGCGAACTCAGCCGCGCCGGCAAATCCATGTGGCGGCTGGTGATCAACAGCACGATCGGTGTCGCGGGATTCTGGGATCCGGCCAGCAAAATCGGCATTCCTGGCCATGGCGAGGACTTCGGCCAGACCTTGGCGGTATGGGGGGTAAAGGAAGGCCCTTATCTTGTGTTGCCCTTCTTCGGGCCCAGCAACCCGCGCGATGCCACCGGCCTGGCGGTGGATGCGGCGATGGACCCCACCAACCAGATCCATATCAAACAGCATCTTTGGTGGGCGGCGGGTCGCGAATATTTCACACTGCTGGACCTCAGGTCCCAGACCTACCAGACGGTCCAGGGTATCCAGCGCAATTCCGTGGACTATTATTCATCGCTGCGCAATTTTTACCGCCAGTTCCGCAATGAACAGATACGCAATGGCCGCAACCAGAACCAAGACCTGCCAGACTTCTGAAATTTCAAGCCTTTTCCCCGCCTTGAACTTGCCATAGCAAAACGCGAACATCGCCCAAACAGGAAAGACCCAATGCCAACTCCTATCCTTCCGGCGCTGACCCGCCGCGCCGTGCTGGTCTATGCGGCGGCGGCCCCGCTTCTGGCAGCCTTGCCTGCATCCGCGGCTGCGAATGTGGCCGAGGGTTTTGTGGACGACAACATCCACAAGGGCCTGAATATCCTGGCCGACAAGAAGTTGACAATCGTCCAGCGCCGGGACCAGTTCGAAACCCTCCTGCTGGGGCTGGTGGACGTGCGCCGCATCGCGCTGTTCACCTTGGGTCAGTACCGCCGCTCGGCGCCGCCGGACGACGTGGAAGCCTTTGTCAGCGCTTTCCGGAATTATGCGACGGCCGCCTACCAGTCCTATTTCTCCAAATACACCAACCAGACCTTGAAAGTGACGGGCTCCACCCAACGCTCGCCCACCGATTACATCGTGCAGACTCTTTTGGTCGATCCCAATTCCAGCCAGCCGCCGGCGGAAGTGGATTTCCGGGTGCGCACCGATACCGGCAAACCGGTGCTGGTGGATGTGGCCTATCAAGGCATCTGGCTGTCCCTGGAACAACGCGACCAGTTCGTCGCATTCCTGGGCCAGAACAACGGCAATGTCCGCACCTTGATCGCGCATTTGAGCGAGTTGGCGGTCAATCTCGGCAAGCCGACCTAAGCGCTTGTCTTTGGCCTAGCTTTTCTTAGCGATGGACCGCGAGCTTAGAAAAGCTGGCCCCTCTTCGAGCCGCGAGGCGGCGAGGGAGGTGCGGGCCTCACCCTTCTGACGCCGCAAAATCCATCGCGCCTGGCATGAGTGCGCTCGGCGAGCGGACCAAATTTATCTGTCATCCAATGTGGCGAGGCAGAACAACATCAGCACGATGGCAGGGCCGGTCTTGACCAGCGCCCCCAATGGTTCGGCCCAAAGGTCGGGAGTGAGGATCGTCGCGCCCGCCATATAAGCCAGCGAGACGAGGATGCCGGCGACAAGTCCGGCACGGCTGGTCCGGCGAAAGCCGATCAACAGCCCCACGGAAATATCCAGCAGGCTGCTGACGATCGACACGCCATGCGCCAGGCCAAGGGAAAATCCGTGCTGCAACAGGATCTGCCGCGCCGCAACGAATGCCACGGTCAAAGCGATGGCGCCGGAGACGCACCAGAAGACCACAAGCGTTACCAAGGCCAGCGCCTTGAGCAGATAGAGCCGGGCAAACCATTTTTCCTGGACTGTGGCAGGTGTCGCTGCGATCGCGTCCTGAGCGGACAGGGGCACAATGCCCGTTTCTTTGATCCAGGCTTGCGGATCGCCACGGACACCACGGCGCATTTCGCGAATCGCGGTGCTGCGCACGGGCGGCTTCCATCCCAGCCATTGCGTCACGTCGCCCGCCAGCCCAGCCAAGGACAGCATCCACCCCGGCACAACAAGCCACGGCCTGGGCCCTCCAAGATGGGCCCGGAAAGCCGCTACGATATCGCCCACCCTGCCTGGCTTTTCCTCCATCACGTCCCAGCTCTCGCGCCATTGCTTCTCGCCGCTCCGCCAACGCGCGATGATGCGGGCCACTGTCTCGCAAATATCCGCAATGGCCGTTGCGGCAAAGGGCGACTGCTTTTCCCTCTCCGGCAACTCCAGCGGCAAAGTCGCCAATGCCCGGACCAACGCGCTGCCACCATAAGCGGCTGGAGCGATGACAAAGCCGGGGCGCAGGATTACGTGAGGGGCGCCACTGGCAATGACGGCCTGTTCGCCCCCTCGCTTGCTGCAGCTGTAGAGTGTGTGGTCGTCCTGTTCCCTGCCCGGGATGGAGACATGGACCAGCAATTTGCTGGATGCTGCACAGGCCGCCGCCAGACGAGAGACGAATGCATGATGCACTTGATTGCTGTCGGGCCCTTGCAGCACGCCGATGGTGTTGATCACCAGATCGGCATCATCCAGCAGCTTTGCCAATGCGGCTTGGGGCAATGACGGCAGCGTCACTTCGATAGCCGCCGCGCCCAACGCATCGCGCTGCGCCGGGACGAAGTGCCGGGCATAGCCGCGCACTTCGATGCCGCGCCGCTTCAGGTCCAGGGCCAGCGCATGCCCGATCAGGCCATTGGCGCCCAGGACAGCAACAAGCGGCATCAGGTGAGCACCGGCTTTGCCACCATCAGGAACAGGATGGCCAGCACAGCGCCGAAGCCGGGAAAGCCGAAGGCCAACCAGATACGGAAAAGACGATGATAGGCGGCAGGCAGGGGCGTCCCCGCATCCACTGCGGCTCGCGCCAGATCCCGCAAGCGTATTTGAATCCAGACCACCGGCAACCAGAAGACGCCAGCCACCAGGTAGAGCAGCAGGGATACCGCGATCCAGTTCTCGGCGAATGTCATGCCGGTCTGGCGCATCAACAGATAACCGGTAACCGGTTGCAGGAGCACGGCCGTGGCGGTGAAGATCGTGTCCGCCAGCACCACCAGGCCCGCCGTACGGGCGATAAATTCGGCATTATCGGCGCGATGCGCCATAAGCATGAAGAAAGCAATGCCGCTGCCGGTGCCCAGAATAACCGTGGCACCCACGACATGCGCGAACTTCAGCAAGAGATAAATCACGTGCAAACCCAG
>DATBCP010000553.1:0-15597 GCA_036270435.1 Rhizomicrobium sp.
CTGGTATTATCTCCACGATTGGTTGCAAGGCTTTGCCTATCGCATCCCGCTCAGCCCGCTTTACTTTGTGGGCGCGGGCGCCGCCGCCATGCTCATCGCCTGGGCCACCGTCTTTGCCCATGCCCGCCGGGTGGCGGGCGCCAACCCAATCCATGCGCTGCGCTATGAATAAGGCAACTCTCCTTCTTACGGCCGCGCTGGGCGCGGCACTCGCCGGCTGCTCCACGCCTGTACCACAGGCCATGTCACCGCAACTGGTGCCCAAACGCTTCACCGGCCCGGTGATAGCGCAAGCTCCGGTCTGGCCGAAGGCCGATTGGTGGCAAGGCTTTGGAAATCCGGATCTCACGGCCCTCGTCGTCCAGGCACAAGACGGCAACCGCGATCTCGCCGCGGCCGCGGCGCGGGTCATGCAAGCCGAGGCGCAGTCCACCATTCAGCGCGCGCAACTGTTTCCCCAGATCGGCGGCCAGGCCGAACATGTAAATGGCGGTTGCAGCGGCCAGGCCTGCCAGCAGTTCGGCAGGACCAAAGCCTTCGGCCTCACGTTCAATGCCAGCTATGAGTTGGATTTCTGGGGGCTGGCGCGTGACAATCTGCGTGCCGCCAACGAGCAGCTCAAATCCGCCCGTTTCGCCCAGCAGTCGGTCGCCTTGACGGTGACCGCCAATGTGGCCAACCAGTATTTCAACGTGCTGGCGATCCGGCGCCGCATCGCCATCGACAATGAATATATCGCCGCCATCAACAACATCCTGGATGTCATCAAGCTGCGGGTGAAAGCGGGTTCGGTCTCCCATCTGGACCTGGCGCGCGAGCAGGCCCAGCTCGAAGCGGTGCAGTCCCAGCTTCCCGGGCTGGAAACCGCCGAGAAGCAGGCCTTGTTCGCGCTGGCGGTGCTGTTGGGCCGTCCGCCCGAGGAGTTCGATATCAAGACCGTCGATATCGATTCCGTCCTTGCGCCGCAGGTGGGTACCGGCCTGCCGTCCGAACTTCTGTTGCGGCGGCCGGACATCGCCCAGGCGGAAGCCGATCTCGCCGCCGCCCATGCCAATGTCGACGCGGCGCGGGCCGCCTTCCTGCCGCAGATTTCGCTCACCGGCTCCGGCGGCTTTATCAGCACCGCGCTGGGCACCCTGCTGCAGGGCTCCAATTTCGGCTACAGCTATGGCGCAAGCCTGCTGCAGACGATTTTCGACGGCGGCCGCCTGGCCGGGCAAAAGGATCTGGCGGAGGGCGCGCAAAAGGAATTCATTGCCAACTATCAGGGTGCGGCGCTCAATGCCTATGCCGATGTGGAGAATGCGCTGATCCAGGTCGCCAACACGGCGAGGGCGGAGGCGCATCTCAAAGGCGAGATCGAGGCCGCCAACGAAGCCTTCCAGATATCCGAGTTGCAATATCGCCAAGGCACCGCCGAACTGCTGAACGTTCTGCAGGCACAGCAGACGCTATTTTCGGCGCAAGACCAGCTTGTGCAGATCACTTTGGCCAACCGCCAGGCGGCCGTCCATCTGTTTGAGGCTTTGGGCGGCGGCTGGCAGGAACCGGCGGAAGACCGTACCCAGGTCGCGCAGCAATAACGCCATTATCGCTTAGCCTTGCCGGGCAGGGTCTCGGGCATGGCGAGCAGGACCGGAAGAGCGCCCAGCGCCACCATAGCGATCATCGCGCCGGGGACCATCGCCCAGCCGGTTCGTTCGGTCAGAATCTGGGCTGCGAAAGGCGTCAGCCCTCCGAATATGGCGGTTGCCGAGGTCGCGCCCAACGCCAGTCCACTGACGCGTCCTTCGCCTGGAAACTGCTCCGCGGTCGCCACGGCGCCGACCGCGCTGAACGCGCCCGCCACACAAGCCAGGATCACCGCGCCAAGCAATGCATAGGATTGGGAACCGCCGGCCATCAAGGCAAACAGGGCGATGGGAAGGACGGCGCTGCAGCCGGTCAAAATGATCAGCACGGGCTTGCGGCCAAACCGGTCGGTCAGCGCGCCGGTGACGGGGGTGACCAGGATAACGGCGATCGCGGCGATGGTGGACAATTGAAGCGACGCGCCTTCGCCAAGTCGGCCGATCGAAGTCAGGAAGGCCGGAACATAGGTGATACCGACATAATAGGTGATCGATCCCAGGGCAGATATGGAGAAGGCCCGCAGGATGCCGGTGCGATGATGGGCAATGGCATGACGCAAGGGGCTGTCCGGAATCGTTCCCGCTTGCCTCTGCCGTTCGAAATCCGGCGACTCCTGCATGGTCGAGCGGGCGACCCAGACGCTGGCCGCAAGAACACCGCCGACAAGAAAAGGGATGCGCCAACCCCAGCGATCCAGCTCCGCGGCGCTCATTCCATTGACCGTCAGAAAAGACACGCCGACAGCCAGCAGGCCGCCGACTTCGCTCGCCGCCGAAGCCCAGGATGCGGTCAGGCCGCGCCTGTTCGCCGCCGCCCCCTCCAACAGATAGGCGACGACCACGCTATATTCGCCGCCGACGGAAAACCCCATCACGCAGCGCAAAAGGAAAAGCATCCAGCCGGCCATCGCACCGGCTTGCGCATGTGTCGGCAGCAGGGCGGTGCCGAACATCGCCATGGTCATGATCGCCACGGACAGCAACATGGTGCGCCGCCGGCCGGAGCGGTCTCCGATATGTCCGAAGACCATGGCGCCCAGCGGACGCAGCAGATAGGCGGCAGCAAATCCGGCCAGGGTGATGATCAGCGGCGCCGCGCTGCCGCCGAAAAACACCCGCGAAAGCACCGTGGCGAGGTATAGGTACAGCGTGAAGTCGTACCACTCCACGATGGTGGAGAATGCGGCTATCACAATCGAAGCGCGAGGCATGCCTTTCCTTATAGGACGGCGGCGCGTCCTTGTGCACCGGACATTCGGTTGGCCTCAATATTCGAACTGGTAGCTCAGGCCGATGCTGCTGTCATTGCTCTGCAGGGAATTGCCTTGCACCGTGGCCGGGTTGTTGCCGGTGGCCAAGGTGGCTTGGGCCTTGAAACGGCGGGTGATGTCGACCTGGACCTGCGTCTGGGTGCCGCCCGACAAATTCTGCTTCACGCCGACATAGACGTTGCGCATCACATAGCGGCCCGCTTCCACCATGGTCTGGTTTTGGCCGCCTTGGACGTTGGTATTGGCGCTGCTGACCGAGAGCCGGTCCAGCCCCAGATTGCGCCGTACCGCGCCCAAGGGATTGAAGCCTTCGCCCACTCCCCCGATGGCCGCCACCGCCTGGGCGATGCTGGCCAGTTGCAGTGGCGTGAGCTGCTTGACGCTCTGCTGGAACAGAAGATGGGCGATCACTTCGTCTTGCGGCAATACGGGTGTACTCGACAGCGTGATCTTGGGGACCGAGGCATGGCCGCCGACACCCAGGGTGGCCGTCACCCCGCCCGATACGGTCTGGGCCTGGAAATCCAGGCTGGGGTCCAGCCGCCCGCGCACCCCCACACCGTCAAACAGGACGCGTCCGGTGGTGAAGTCCAGAACCTGCCCGGCAATGCTGTAATTGCCTCGGATCATGCGGAAGTCGCCGGTAATGATGGGATCGGTTGTGGTGCCGCCGACATGGATGGTGCCGCCCATATTGGCATCCACGCCATGGCCGCGGACAAAAAGCGGTCCGGTGGTGCGCACATCCACATCCAGCACGGTTCGGCTTTCGGGCGCGGGCGGCGGCGCCGGCGGTTGGCCGCGGCGCCGCACATTCAGCACGGCGACTTCGGGGGGGAAATTCCGCGGCAAATTGATTTCGCCGCCGGGCACGGTGATCTTCCCCGACAGCGTGGTTTGGCTTTTCAACCGGCCGGTCAGCCGGAGCTTGCCGGACAGGCTGGCGGTGATGAGATCGCTGGCAATGGGGCGAGCATTGTCGGCATCCAGTGTGACGTCGACCGGCATGCCGGGCGCCGCCAGGTCTATGGTGCCGCTGCCGGAAAAGCTGCCAGGCCCGGCGCGCCCGGATAGCGTCGTCAGGCGGATGCGCGTTCCCTCGGCTTCCACCACCGCCGAGATGTCCTGGATTCTGGCGCTGCGTGCATAGTCCTGGATCTCGCCTCCCGCAAGTTTTCCGGAGCCCGTGACGCGCGGTGCGTTCAGGCTCCCTCCGATCGCCGCATCCATAGTCAAGGCGCCGCGGACGCGGCGACCATCCGCCGCCAACAAGGGGTCCAGCAGGGCCAGGTCCAGGTTGCCATTGGCCCGCAGTGTCATGGCGGCGTCGGGGGTCAGGGGTGCGGTGCCTGAAAGCGCCAGCCGCGCATTGGCGCCGGCGTTCAGCGTCGCCTCGACGCCGGCATGGTCGCCGTTCAATTGCGCCCGGACATCAAAGGCTGCCGAGGGGATGGAAGGACTATAAAAGGCCGCCCGCAGGTCGCGGCCCCGAATCGCGATGCTGCCTTGCGGCGCCTGTAGCGTGCCGGCCAGATTCGCTTCGCCCGACAACGTGCCTTGCAGGCCGCCAGCGGGAAGGAAAGATTTGAAGTCGGCCAGGGCGACAGTCTTCGCGGAAATAGTCAGCGCCAGTTGGGGCATGATCCGTCCGGCAAGGACGAACTGGCCATGGCCGGACTGAATCGCCAGGCGGTCGATTTGAATCCCGTCCCCGAAGCTGATCGTGGCCGGGGACTGGAGTTTGGTTGTGACACCGCGCCATTCGCCATCCAGCGCCGTCAAACGCACCTGCTTGCTGGAAAGGTTCAGCCGGCCGGTTGCTCCAGCCTTCAACACCGCCGCCTGGGAATCCTTCATGTCCGATGACAATGCGATGTCCAGCCGGTCGAGCGGTCCTTTCAACTGCGCTTGCGCGGTCCCCTTGAAATCTCCGGCAGCAAGCCCTTGCGCCGCAGCGCCCAGTCCGAGTGCGGGCGCGCCCGTGGCATCGTCGACAGTCCCGTGCAGCGAAAGTTTTTGCGCCCCCAGCGAGGCCGTCTTCAGCTTTTCGATCGTCGCATCGATCGTGGCGCCGGTCTTGCCATTGCGTGGCTTGAAGATCACGGATGCTTCGGCCGAGCCTTCGAGGGTTTCGCCGCTCAAGATGGCGATGTCCGCGACCCGGCTCATGGCGAAATGCGCTTGGCCGGCGAGCGTGGTATTCTTGTCCACCGCGATATTGGCCTTGGCGTCCAGCGACCGCCAGCGCGCAGTCAGGCTGGCGCGGCTGTTATGCCAAGCGGCGGCAAGCAGGACCGGCGCGTCATCCAGCCGCCCTTCCAGGCCCAGTTTCGCATCCTGCAGGGCAGACAAGCCGTTGGCCTGAAGCGTGAGATTCACCCGCTGCCGGGCGAAACCAGGCGTGGCCAGCGAGGCAAAACCGCTGGCCGACAGGGTTTCCTTTCCCAGGGGGCCCCCGACAGTGCCGCGCAAATTCAGTGAGCCCTGCAATCGCGGGGTCAGTTGCGACAGGTCCGAAAGATCGAGCCCCAGGCGATAGTTAAACACCCCTTTGCGCAAGCTTCCGCTCACATCGGAAGCAACGGCGGCGCCCTTCACTTGCATGCGCGATGCGGTCAGATCGCTACCCTCCAGCATGGCGTCAAGCGTTAGCGTGGCCTTGCGGCCCAGAAGCCGGGCCGGTATGGCGGTCCCTTGGGCATCAAGAACGCCATTCACCACCATGTGCAGGCGCTTGTCGTCTTGGGCCAGGGCAATATGCAAGCCCGCGCTGCCGCGCAAATCGATCTGTTTGAGGGCCGCAAAAGGCGCCAGCGATGGAACCGCAAGGTCGGCCGCCGCTTCGATCGTGCCGCGCGTTTGCGCCATACCGTGCAGCTCCGCCAGGGGATGGCTGATGGCAAACCGGATCGGCCGCTTGACGGCGCGAAGATCGGCTTGCGCCTGGAATCGGACGGGCGCACGGGCGAACAGGTCGGGATATTCGCCCGGCAGGGTGACCGCTTCCGCCATGCCTTCGAGATTTGCGCTGCCGGCATTGCCGTTCAGTACGATCGACACGCGGTTGGCTTTGAGGTCGCCCATGGTGCCGCCTTGCAGTGACAGATGCGCCTCCAGCGCGGGGGTATCGAAGCGGCCATGGAAATGCGCGGTGCCGGACAGGCTTTGCCAGGAGATATCCGGGCGCGGCGTCATGGCGGGCGCAGAGAGTGCAAAATCCAGATCCGCTTCCCGCATGGCCAGCCGCAATGTGCCCTGGCCGTCAGCCTTGAGCGGTCCGGCAGACAAATGCAGTGACAGGTTGTTTGTCTTGCTGTCGCCATGGGCTTGGGCCGCCAGGTTCACCGGGCCGAGCCCGGGAAGCTCTGCCAGCTTACCCAGAATTCCATCACCGCCTTCGCGAAGGATGATCGTGCCATGGGCGGCGGCTTCGGTGATCCCGCCCGCGATGCGGTAGCTGTCGCTGCTGCCGGATCGCAGGACCAGAAGATCGGCTTCCCATTGATCCAACGATGTGTAGTGCAGGCTGCCTGAGGCGGACAGCAACACCGCATGGCCGATGACCGGCGCCGCCAAAACGATCCGGTTCCATGCCAGGTGATCGATGTCCAGGCGCGGCGTCTTCTCGCCTTTTTTGCCCGATGCAAGCGGCCGCCTCAGCACCGTGATACGGGCAGCGGTCAGGTCGCGTACGGATATATGGTCATCGATCAAGGCCAGTGCCGACCAGCGCAGGGACGCCTGGTCGATCCGGAGCCACACGCCCTGGCGGTCGGCGACCTCGACCCGTTCGGCGCGAAGGCGATTGGGGAACATACCCGCCAGCCCTTCCACCCGCACCGTGCCGCCGGACAGTGGGCCGGCCAACCGTCCCATCCAGGCCAGTCCTGGCGGGGTATAGAGCAGCAGCAAAAGAGCCAGGAGGATCGTGCCCAGCGCCACCAAGAGTCCTTGCCCGATCCGCCGGCCCATCAGAAAGCCTGTCCCAATCCGATATATAGTTCGAAGGTATCGCCATGCGGCAGATGCACCAGCGGCACCCCCACATCCACCCGCACCGCGCCGATGGCAGTGTAGTAACGCGCACCCAGGCCGGCACCGGCAAACACTTTGCCGGTGAAAGGCGTGCCGTCGCCGGCCTGCCCGGCATCGACAAACACGGCGGCACCCCAATCCGTGCCGAAGCGCTGGCGGAACTCCACTGTTGCGGAGTCCACGGATTTGGCGCCGACCGGCTTGTCGTCGGGAAATTGCGGCCCCAGCGATTGATAGGCATAGCCGCGCACCGTGGCGCTGCCGCCGGCATACAGCCGCTGGTCGGGCGGAAGGCTCAGATTGGAACCGCCCAGGATGGTGGCCGCGATCGCCCGCAGGGCGACAACCGAATGTCCGTCACCCGAGACATCGAAATAGGAGGAAGTCGTGGCCTGGGTCACCAGAAAGCTGACATTGCCGCCGCCAAAGGCATGGGTCGGAGTGAGCGCCAGCGCGGCGCGCAGCCCCGAAACCGGATCGCGCAACGTGTCGGTAATGCCGGTGCTGTCATAGGACACCGTCACGGGCGCCGCGATCAGTTCGTAAAGATGGTTGCTGCCTTCCTGGGTGATGTCGTCATGGGTGAGCGACAGGCCAACGCTGCCCGTCCACAATCGGGAAAATTTCCGCCGCACGAAGGCGGCGACGGTCTCGGCCGTCTGGTCATAGGCATCGAGTTGCTGCTTGATGCCGTTGAGATCGAATTCCAGCACCTGGTTTGTTTCCAGGAACAGCGGCTGGATATATTGCGCGCCGAGACTGTAGCCCAGTCCGGTGCTGGCGCTGCCCAGGCCCGATCCCGCCGCCGTGAGATTCAATTGCTCGGCATTGCCGAACAGATTGCGATGCGACCAGGTGGTGCCCAGGGTGATCCCCAGATCGGTGGAATAGGTCCCCGAAAGGGTGACAGCGTGTTGCGGACGTTCCTGCATGTCGAAGATCAGCGGGATCCGGCCGTCCGGTGAAAGGCGATCGGCTGCCCGCACGCTGACGCCGGAAAAGACCCCCAGAGCGGTCAGCGCCTGGCGCGCTTCCTCGATCTTGCTGGTGCGATAGCGGTCGCCGGGATGAACCAACAGGGCATGGCGCACGAAGGATTCATGGACATCCTTCAGTCCCTTGAAGGTGATTTCCCCCAGTTGGACTTGCCGGCCGGTGCTCACCTTATAAGTGACATCGATGGTGTGGGCCTTGTCATCGGCGGTGACGTCGGGCTCATCCACCTTGGCAAGGGCATAGCCGTCCTCCTGCAAGGCGGCCGCCAGCCTTGGCCCGGCATCGAGTATGGCGCGCGCAATCGCCGGGTCGCCGCTTCGCACGCCAAGCGCGGCGCGATCCGAAGGCGGGACTTCTCCCTGAAGGCTGATCCTGCCGATGCGGTACAAAGGCCCCATCGTCACGGCGATTTTCACCGCGGCCTTTGTGCCCGTCGCGATGGCGTCCAGGCGGGCGGGAAGTTCGGGATCGTCGGGGGACAATCCCGCGATGGCGATGCTGACGCTGTTTTGATAATAGCCGAAACTGTCCAGCGCGGTCTGGATGCGCGCCACATCACCGCGGGCGCGATTGATCAGCGCAAAAGCCGGGATGGGTCCGCCGCCGGCCAGCGTTACCAGCTGGGAGCTGGCCCGCAAGGCCGCTTCAACCTCAGCCGGTCCGGCGCCCGATATGTCGACGGCATAACTTTGCTGATCCGCGGCAGTGGCGGGCCTTGTCAACAGAAGAAGGGACAACAGGAGAAAGGCCAATACCGCAGGGTGCCTCGATGGCCTGGAGTCCACTGACATGCCGGGGCAGTTTGCCAACCGGCATTCGCGGAGGGAAGTGCCGCGCCGCGGGTTCCGGGGGACCTACCCGAAATGGCGAGGAAAAAGGCGTGGTTTTCTCACAACAATGTCACCGGCGATTGTGGATCCCACGCGGCCGGAACAGCAGAAGCCCAGGGGTCTCTGGGTCGGAACAATTGCTGGCAGCTCCAGGAATCTCGAGCGACGCAGGATTAGCTTTTCTTATGAGCGAAGCGAATTAGAAATGCTTGCCCTATGCGCTAGCGAGCATGTTCCGCGGAGCGACACCCAGCATCCGCCGGCTTCCTTCCCCCTCGCGGCGAAGCGGCGGGAGGGGGAAGGTGTCGCAAGCCGAGGGTGAGGAGCGGTTTGCGAAGCAAACGAAACGGTCCAGTGGAGCGAGGCACGACCGGCTTGCCGGTCCAATCGGTCCAGTGGACCGATTGGAGTGCCGAGCGCCCGGAGCGGAGGGCGGAGCGACGAACGCCGCGAGCTTGGGCGAGCGGCCGGAGCGACTTCGCAAACCCGGGCTGCGACCGATGGGGGTCATCGAACCCTAAGCTTTACAAAACGTCGCCGCTGCTAGTACGTCCTGACAGCCAACCGGAGGCGCGCTTTGCCAGACAGTCTGTACACCCGCTTTGTGGCCGCTGCGGCCGATCCGGAAAAGCAATTCCTGCGCTTCCTGGGCGATCCGCCGCTGACCTATCGCGACGTGTTCGCGGCTGCAGGGCGTTTCGCCCATGTGCTCGTCCATCATGGGGTCAGGCCTGGCGACCGTGTTGCGGTTCAGGTGGAAAAGAGTGCGGCCGCGCTGATCCTGTATCTGGCCTGCCTTCGGGCCGGCGCTGTCTATCTGCCGCTGAATACCGGCTACACGCCCGCGGAGCTGGCCTATTTCGTGAACGACGCCGAGCCGCGTGCCTTTGTCTCGGCCGAAAAAACCCTGGAAAAAATACAGGCAGCCCTGCCACAGCTGACGTTCCTCACCATCTCGGACGACGGACGCAGCGGCTCGCTGGTCACGGAATCGGCATCACAACCGCCGGACTTTCCCGATGCGCCTGTGGGAATGCCGGGTCTGGCATCGATTCTCTACACCTCCGGCACCACCGGTCGCTCCAAAGGCGCCATGCTCAGTCATGGCAATCTTCACTCCAATGCCGAAAGTCTCAAGCAGGCATGGGCGTTCTCGCCGGACGATGTCCTGCTGCATGCCCTGCCGATCTTTCACATCCACGGCCTGTTCGTCGCCACCAATGTCTCGCTGCTGTCGGGCGCCAGTGTTCTATTCCTCCCCAAATTCGAGCCCGACGCCGTTTTCCGGGCCCTGCCACAAGCGAGCGTGATGATGGGGGTGCCCACTTTCTATACACGCTTGCTGAAGGACAGCCGGCTCGACCGGGATACGACCCGGCATATGCGCCTGTTCATCTCCGGCTCGGCGCCGCTTTTGCCGGAAACCCATCGGGACTGGGAGGCGCGAACCGGTCATGCGATTCTGGAGCGCTATGGCATGACCGAAACCAATATGAACACATCAAATCCCTATCGGGGTGCGCGCATTCCCGGTTCCGTAGGCCTGCCTCTGCCGGGTGTGGAGGTCCGTGTCGCGGATAGCGGCGGCAAGCCGCTGCCGCAAGGCGAGATCGGCATGATCGAGGTCAAAGGCCCCAACGTGTTCCAAGGCTATTGGCGGATGCCGGAGAAGACAGCGGCCGAATTCCGCAAGGACGGCTTCTTCATCACCGGTGATCTCGGCACCATTGGTCCCGATGGCTATCTGCGCATTGTCGGGCGTGGCAAGGACCTGATCATCACCGGCGGGCTCAATGTCTATCCCCGCGAGATCGAGAGCCTGCTCGACGACCTGCCTTGTGTGGAGGAGTCCGCCGTGGTGGGCTTGCCGCATGACGACTTCGGCGAAGGCGTCACCGCCTTCCTGGTGCTCAAACCCGGGGCGAGCGTGACCGAGGCCGGCGTGCTGGATTCGCTGCGCGACCGCTTGGCGCGCTTCAAGCTTCCCAAGCGAGTGATTGTCCTGGACCAGCTTCCCCGCAACGCGATGGGAAAGGTGCAAAAGAGCGCGTTGCGGCAGGACTATGCCGCGCTTTACAGCTGAGAGAGACCTTACTCCGCGGCTTGGGCCAACTCCGGCGCGGCCTGCAGCACGTCCTGGCTCACATGGGCCTCGAACTTGCGGAAATTATCCCGGAACATCGAGACCAGCTTGCGGGCCTGCGCATCATAACCGGCCTTGTCGGCCCAGGTATCGCGCGGATTGAGGATCGTCGCATCGACTCCAGGCACCTTGACCGGCAGGCGGAATTTGAAATGCGGATCGATCCGCATCTCGACATTGGCCAGGCTTCCATCCAGCGCGGCATTGAGCAAAGCACGCGTCGCCTTGATCGGCATGCGCGCGCCGGTGCCGAAGGCGCCGCCGGTCCAGCCCGTATTCACCAGCCAGCAATCGGCCTGGTGCTCGGCGATCAACTGGCGCAGCAGGTTGCCATAGTCCGACGGATGGCGCGGCATGAAGGGGGCGCCGAAGCAGGTGGAGAAAGTGGGCTGCGGCTCCTTGCCCAGGCCCTTTTCGGTTCCCGCCACCTTGGCGGTGAAGCCGGAGAGGAAGTGATACATCGCTTGGCCCGGCGTCAACTTGGCGATGGGCGGGAGCACGCCGAAGGCATCCGCGGTCAGCATGACCACATTCTTGGGGTGGCCGGCGCGGCCGGTGAGCGAGGCATTGGGGATATAGTTGATCGGATAGGCGGCGCGGGTGTTCTCGGCATATCGGGCGTCGTTGAGGTCGAGCGCGCGGGTCGCTTCGTCCATCACCACATTTTCCAGCACGGTGCCGAAGCGCTCGGTGGTGGAGAATATCTCCGGCTCCGCCTCGCGCGACAGCCTGATCACCTTGGCGTAGCAACCGCCTTCGATATTGAAGATGCCGTTTTCGCTCCAGCCATGCTCGTCATCGCCGATCAGGGTGCGCGAAGCATCCGCCGACAAAGTGGTCTTGCCGGTGCCCGACAGGCCAAAGAAAATCGCCGACCGGCCATCGGCCCCGACATTGGCGGAGCAATGCATGCTCATCACCCGCTTGGCCGGCAGCAGATAGTTCATGATGGTGAAGACCGATTTCTTCATCTCGCCGGCATAAGAGGTGCCGCCGATCAGAACCAGCTTTTTGGTGAAATTCACTGCGATGACGGTCTGGCTGGCCGAGCCATGGCGCGCGGGATCCGCCGCGAAGCTGGGCAGGTCGATGATGGTGAATTCCGGATCAAAGTCCTTGAGCTCTTCCGCTGTGGGACGGATCAGGAGCTGATGCACGAACAGCGAGTGCCAGGCATATTCCGTCACCACCCGCACACTGATGCGGTGCGTCAGGTCGGCGCCGCCGAACAGGTCCTTGGCGAACAGCTCGCGGCCGCGCGTATGGGCCAGCATATCTGTATACAGCGCATCGAAATGCGCCTCGCTCATCGGCTTGTTGTTGTCCCACCACACCTGGCTTTCGCTATGCGTGTCGCGCACCACGAATTTGTCGGATGCGGAGCGGCCGGTATGCACGCCGGTCCGCACCACCAGTGGGCCGCCGGCGGCAAGTTGGCCTTCGCCGCGCCGGATCGATTCTTCATAGAGCGCGGGCACACCGAGATTCCAATGCACGGCTTTGAGATCGCCAAAGCCATGCCGGGCGAGGCCAAATGTCGTGTCAGTCATAAGTGCTCCCAAAAAATATGCCGCCCGAAAAGTTCCGAGAAAGGATGACGTCAGATGATGACGATTTCTCTATTGCAAAGCCATGGAGAGGAATCAATGCGTCCATGATGCAACATGGTTGCGCAGTTCCTGCGATATCCAAAGTTAAAACAGCACAGCACAGCACTAGCGCATTCGGTCGCAGGCAGCGAAGCATTCCTGCTTGTATCCTTAATCCTTCGCAACCCGTTTACTGGTGCAGTGCAGCATTCGATCAGGGTGGCGCATGGCCGATATTGCTGTCGGCCCATAGAATGAACCATTTCATGTTGGGCGCATCGGTATGGCCGCCGTCATGCTGGCGCCAGGCCAATTGTCCATCCAGCAGCCCCACATTCACGCCGGGCATCTTCGCACTGTGATAGTCCGGGTACGGACCGATGCCTTTTGCGCCCAGCAATTCCCATACCGGCTGGGCCGCCACCGTCGCCATGAAGCTGCCCTGGTGGTCCAGCCAATGCGCATCGCCTTTTTCGGGAACACCATAGGAGATGAAGGTGAGCCGCGGCGCGCAGAGCGCGATCAGTTCATGCGCGTCCACCGGAAGGTCGCCGGCATTCCTGGGTCCGCCATATTTGATGAAATTGCCGGCCATCCAATGATATTCGCCGGCGGAGGTGAGATTCTCCACCGCTTCGCCGAAATTGCGGCGATGCGGCTTGGCCCCGCCTTCGCCACTGGAGCCCACCAGCACCATGGCAAAGCGGGTGTCATAGGCCATGGTGACCAAGGCCGCCTTGCCGTAACGCGAGACGCCTTCGATGCCGATATGTTTGGCGTCCACCTCCGGCAAGGTCGCCAGATAATCGAATCCCCGGCTGGCGCCCCAGGCCCAGGCGCGCAAGGCGCCCCAATCTTCCGGCTTGCGCGGCTGACCCTTGTTGGCAAGGCCGATCACGCCGCGAGTCAGGCCCGCGCCATTGTCGGCCTGGATGCTGAGCGGATCGATGCGGGCAAAGCCCCAACCGGCCGCGGCCAATTGCCATTCGTTGGGCAGGTCGCCATCGGCATTGAGTTGCGGCAAGACGAACATGGGCGGACGCGGGAATGGCATCCAGGCCGGATGGGACTCGATCACGGTTTTCAGCGATGGATCCTGTTTGATCATCGCGGCTTTCAGCGCGGCATTGAGCCGGTCCAGCTCTTCTCCCGAAGGCTGGGCAGGCACCGGCGGATCGGCGCGGGTGAACATCATCAACACAGGCACCGGGCCCTTTGCCGTTTCCGGCGTCACCAACGTCATCTGGATGTTCACGCTGAGGGCGGGATAGGCGGCATTGTCGGCGCGGCCCACCAGCTGGCGCACCTTGACCGGCACGCGCCCCAGCATTTCATGATCGGTGAACAGGACTTTCCAGGTGATCTTGGGCGCGTTGGCCGGGACGCGGCCCAAGACTTCGCGGCTGAAATCCTCCATGATTTCGCCACGGCGCTGCTGCCATTCCGCAGGCGTGGTGACTTTGCGGCCATTCTTGAAGGTCAGGGCGTCCGGCCAGTCGGGATAGGGATTGGCCTTGCTCTCCTCATAGTTGGCCTGGTTGGGCGCCTTCAGGTCCCCGCTGGGCGCAGGCCGCAATGCCTTGATGCCCAGCTGGTCCATCATATTCTGGTGATCCTGGAGCGCGGTGAAGGTGACGGGGGGTGTGCTTGCCGATGAAACGGCAAGAGCCGGCGAAGCCAGCATCGCGCTGAGAAGAAGGGGCGCAAGCGGTAACATCTTTCTCATGGCGTCCTCACTGGAAGAGCGAAAGCGGAATGGCGGCGGCCAGCGCGCGATAACCGGCCGGGGACAGATGCAAGCCGTCGCCCGAATCGAAAGTCGGTGCCAGGTGATCCGGCCGGGCAGGGTCGCGCACCGCGGCATCGAAATCCAGTGCCGCGTCGAAATGGCTGCGGATCCAGCCATTGACCGCGACCCGATCGGCCTCGCTGACCGGCCTGGGATGATAGGCACCGCAATCCATGAAGGGGGTGATGGTTGCTCCATAAACCTTGAACCCCGCGGCATGGGCCTTTTCGATCATCTGGCTGTAGGCGGTGGTGAGTTGGCGTACCAGCTCATTATGGGCCGCCTTGGGCTTGGCGCCATCGGGATCGAAGGTGCCGATGTCATTGATGGCTTCGAACACGATCAACCAGCGTGCGCCGGGCTGCGCCAGCACATCGCGGTCGAAGCGGCTCATCGTGTTGGGACCCAGACTGTCCAGCAGCACACGGCCGCCGCCGATACCATGATTGAGCACACCGATATCCATCCCGGCGGCGCGAAACCGTTCGGCCAGCGCGTCCGTCCAACGGTCATTGCCGTTGGTGGTGGAGCCGCGTCCATCGGTGATCGAGTCGCCTATCACCGCCACGGCGCCTTTGCCGGCGGACACGTCGATACCGGCAACGTTGAACCAGTGGTCGAATTTGGCTGCGCCGGGCAGGGCGATGTCAGAGAGGTGATTGCCATGCAGCAAATAGGATGTGGTGCGCGAGCCGGGATGGCTGGTTTGCTGTGCCGGGCCCAGGTCGAAATAGAGGCTGATGGCGATATCCCGGCCCGCGAATGCCACCGGGTCGGAGACATATTCCGCACCGGCGGGAATGGTCACGTCGCGCTGCCCGGAAAAGCGCAGTTCGGTATCGCTGGCCGTCTCAATGGAATCGCTGCCGGGTTGGCTGCGGGCGATATGAGCGGCAGCGATGTGGAGCGGGCCGGTGCCGAAGGCGTTGGAAAGCCGCACCTGCAACCGCGCGCCGCCGATCGACAAATGCACCGTCTGGCGAAGGGTGGCGTCATCCAACTCATGCGAACCGAGCGCGTTGCGCTCTTCCGGAATCTGTTGCGACGTGGCCCAGCTGCCGACCCAATGCTCTTGCGCCCGCGCCGGCAACACCAGCACCGCCGCAACCATCAGAAGCGCGAAGGTCCGAAACATTCTCATCCAAAAAGTTTTTATGACGGTAGCGCTATCAACGACGGCCGGTAAAGAGCATTCACGCAACCGGAAAGCGGAAGATGGTGGTCGAGCGGAAAGTCTCGCCAGGCTTCAGCAGCGTGGGTGGAAAAGCGGGCTGGTTGGGGCCGTCGGGAAAATGTTGCGTCTCCAGGGCCAG